>JAFTQX010000075.1 GCA_017462545.1 Clostridia bacterium | reverse complement strand
GTGCAAGCCACCGGCGCGGCCGGTGGTCATGACTGATCTATTCGTTTTTCCAAAGGTTCACGACCAGCTTGTCTTTTTTTCTTTTTGCATATTGGTAAGCCTTATAAGCACCGCTGTCCGCTTTGCTCTCTGCATAAAAGATAATCATATCGCTTTTGTCTATCATCGCACGATTCCGAAAATATATGCTTTTGTACCACCCCTCAAAGGAAGGTATCAGATATATGACTTCGTCATAGTCCTCGCGATTGAAATAGCGCACGGGTTTACGCAAATATCGCTCCTGTGAAACACAGTATATTCGCTTGATGTGAAGAGAGGGCGTCTGGTTTTGTATGTTTGTTACGATTTTGTGGCAAAGCTTGTCAAAATCTCCATAGCCGCCAAAATAAAAAGTACGGCAACCGATATAAATTGCCCTCATAATTGCGGTAGCGGTCAGCTCATATAATTGGTCATGGATAAGAACGTCGCGGTGTCCAAAAAACGAGCAAATTTTTTCTTCCATAATAAAAAATAAGGTGCCACCTCTCGCGAGATGACACCGTAGAATACCTCTCGCGTAGTTGTCACACCATCATAACCTACTTTTCAGCCGATTATTGCGATACCGTATTTCTACCGAAATATAGCATGGCTGAAAAAAGGGTATAGTATCCCCTTGTAGGTTATGGCTGTTATTCAGATGATGTGACATATACATTATATCACATCCTTTTTTGTTTTTCAATACAGAAAAAAGTTATTTATTCAGCGTTTGTCACCGTCACGCTCGCGCAGCGAGCATTTCCCATTTGCGCAGCAAATATTTCACCGCGCAGCGATTTCATCTGCTGCGCGGTGCTTTTTTGTTCTTATTCTTTTTTGCTGTCGCGCGGCAGATCTCACCGCATGCTTGCAGGGGCAAGCATGCTATATTCCGTCTGCGGCAGAGGCGTTGAGGTCATCCCCCGCGCGCACGCCGGCCAGGTAGGCAAAATGCGTCTCGGCTGCCACCATGGCACCATTATCTCCGCACAGCGAAAGCGGCGGGATGTGCAGCGCGATCCTTTTTCGCTTGGCAATGCCGGAGAGGCGCGCGCGCAGATGGCTGTTGGCTGCCACGCCGCCGGCCACGACCAAGGCGTGGCTTGGGTAGCGGGAGAGCGCCTCCTCTACCTGCCGTGCCACCGCCTCTACTGCTTGGTAGGTGTAGGCTGCGGCAAAGACCGCGCGGTCAAAATCCGCCCCCGTCTGCTCAAACCGATGCAGCAGGTTGATGGCCGCCGTTTTCAGCCCGGAGAAGGAAAAATCCAGCGTGCCGTCCTGCATGGCGGGAGAGGGAAGCTTGTAATCGGGCGATTTGTACGCCGCGCTTTTCTTGAATGCTCTGTAAGCCGCCTCGGCATCGTCTTCGCCCGTGGCGCGCAAAAAGCCCTCGGCCGAAAGACGGTCAAAGCCCGCGCCGGCGGGGTAGGGGATACCGATCACGCGACCGATCTTGTCAAACGATTCGCCAATGGCGTCGTCTCTTGTCTCGCCGATCGGGCGAAAATGCATATAGTCCTCGCACAGATAGAGCGAGGTATGCCCGCCCGAAACGGCCAAGGCGAGAAACGGGGGCTTTGGCAGCTCCTCGCCCTCCTCCTTGCAGTAGGCGGCCGCAATATGCGCCTTGATGTGGTCAACCGGCACCAGCGGCAGATCGTAGGCCGCCGCAAGTCCCTTGGCAAAGTTCACGCCGCAAAGCAGCGCGCCGATCAGACCGGGGTGCGCCGTCACGCCGATGGCAGTCAGCTCCTCGGGGCGCGTGCTTGCCGTGTCCAGCGCCTCGCGCACCACGCGCGAAATGGCCTCAATATGCGCGCGGGAGGCGATCTCCGGCACCACGCCGCCGTACAGGCGGTGTGTCTCGATCTGCGAGGCTACGATGCTTGAGCGGATGATCAGCCGATCATCAACCACCTCTACCACCGCAGCAGCCGTTTCGTCACACGAGCTCTCGATCCCCAAATACTTCATCTTCCAATAGTGTCCTTTTCATCAAAATTGCGTCCTCGCGCGGCGCAAAATAGTAGTTTGCCCGCCGCCCGTACGAAGAAAAGCCAAAGCCCTCGTACAGCGCTATGGCGGGCGCGTTGCTTGCGCGCACGTCAAGAAACATCTCGCGTACCCCCGCGTCTCGCTCAAGGGCCAGCCCCGCCGCAAGCAAACGGCGACCAATGCCGCGCCGCCGTGCCGCAGGCAGCACCGCAAGGCGATAGACCTCGCCCTCGGGCGGCAGGCAGGAGAGAAAGAGCACGCCAAGTGCCTCTCCGTCCTCCTCGCAGACCAGCGTCATGGCACTCTCGCTTGACAGGTGCGAGGCAATGGAATATTCACTCCACGGGCGGGAAAAGCAGGCCGCCTCGATCGCGGCAAGGGCTTTTACGTCGTCCGCACGACCTCGGCGCAGCGTTATCATGTCTCGTCTGCCGTCATGCGGTACTCGTCAAACAGGCCGCTCTGGATCAGCAGGCAGGTGTTTGTTTCTCGCTCGTATATGTAGGAGGCACCGCCCTCGTACTCGTAGTAGGTGCAGGTGTAGGCAAAATCGGGGTAGGCGGTCGAGACAAAGATCAGCTCGACAAAGACGGTCGGCTCGGCACCGATCGGCAGCGTGGCCGCCGTGCCCGCCACGTAGGCATCCACAATGTCGTGCACCACCTCAATGTCGCGCACCTGGTCAAAAATGTTCGGCGTCAGCCAGAAAAACTCGGTCTCTGCATTGCAGATCATGATCTGATACGGATCCATGCCGTGCAGCGTGGGCATCTGGTAATCGTCTGCCGCAATGATGTAGTAGGGGTAGAGATCGTCCGGGTCGGCCAGCATCAGATAGCGATCCTCCGTTCCGTCGCTGAAGGAGAAAAAGGAGGAGACCATGCCGTTCTCGGCCGTGTGAGTCGCGTACGGCTCGCTGGATAGACGCATGGGCAGATATTGTGCCGGGCGGCGCGTGTAGGTCACGCCGTTTTCTTCACAGTGGTAAACGCCGATCGACGGGCTGGTCAGCACCAGCGCGTTGCTCTCTTTCGGCGGCTCCTCCGTGCCCCCGCAGGCGCAAAGCGAGAGGGCAAGGGCGAGAATCAGGAATAAAAGGGTGAATTTTTTCATAAGTGCTCCTTGTTTGATAGAGAGATCTAACGTAGGCTCCCTCCGGGAGGTAAATATCTTGCCTCCCTCTGAGGAGGGAGGTGTCATGTTGCTCTGCAACATGACGGAGGGAGAGATATAGCATAAATGGGGATATAGAAAAAGGTTCATTCGTGTAGATATCATTTCATCTGTTGCTACACGGGTACTACAACGCTATCGGTAGAAAAACTCTATATCTCTCCCTCAGTCTCGCTCCGCTCGACAGCTCCGTCTCGCTGCGGCTCGGTCACGGTGCGGCTCTGACAGCCCACCGGGCTGTCATTCACTACCGCACCGCCGCTTTGCTACCTCAGAGGGAGCCGAGCTGTTAGCAGACTCTTGTAGCTATGCCTGTTTTACCGCGGGTGGGTCTACGGAGTGGGTCTGCATGAGGAAAAAGTCTTGTGAGGACTCTCACAGCTCCTTGACAAATTCCTTCAGCCAGGCAGAAAATTCCTCGCCGATCTCGGGGTGGGCAACGCCGCGCACGACGTTTGCCGTCAAAAAGCCGAGCTTGGAGCCAAGATCGTAGCGCACGCCCTCGTAATCCAGCGCGGTCATGCCGCCCGTGCGTGCCAAAATGGCCATGGCATCGGTCAGCTGGATCTCCCCGCCCGCGCCGGGCGGCAGCTCGTCCAGAATATCAAACACGCGCGGCTCAAGCAGCACGCGACCAAGGATGGCAAGATCAGAAAACTCCTCGCCCTCCTTCGGCTTTTTGATCATATCCGTGCAATGATACAGCCGCTCCTCTCCCGCGATCGGCTCCACCTTCAGGGAGCAATACTTGCGCAAAAGCGCGGGTGGAACCGGCTTCACGGCCGCCACGGGCAGCCCGTGTGTTTTGTAAGCCTCGATCATCTGTGCCGTGACCGGCTTTTTCGCGAACATAATGTCATCGCCGTACAGCACAACAAACGGCTCGTCCCCCACAAAGGCGCGCGCGCGTCCGACCGCGTGCCCAAGGCCGCGCGTCTCGCGCTGGCGCAAAAAGGTCACGTTGGCCATCATGGCGATCTTGCGCAGGCGTTCCAGCTCGTCCGTCCGCCCCTTTTCGCGCAATGCCGCCTCATACTCGGGCGAGAGGTCAAAAAAATCCTCCATCGCGTCCTTGCCGCGATTGGTGATGATCAGAATGTCGGTAATGCCCGAAAGCACCGCCTCCTCTACCAGATGATAGATCGCGGGCAGATCCACAATGGGCAGCATCTCCTTCGGTACCGCTGCCGAGATGGGCAGCATGCGTGTGCCAAGCCCCGCCGCGGGGATAACCGCCTTGCGTACGTTCTTCATAAAAAATTCACCTTTTCCCTTTCGGCCGCTTTTTGCTGGCAATTTGCACAAACGCGGCATGCGCCCTCCTTGCCCCGCGCCGGGCGGGGAGGAGGGCTGTTTTGTATGCATATAATAAAAGGTAGAAAACTGTCGGCAAGGGGCGGCTCGCCGCCCCTCGCCCTCTTCTATCTATTATAGCACAAGGGGCAGGGATAAGTCAAGAGGGGGCGAAAAACTACCTACTATACCTTCGTGGATATGGTGAGTATATACAATTTTATTCTTTACAATTTCGCCCGGGAATAGTATAATTACAATTGAACAGGTGAAGTGGCGCAAAAATAGTAATTTTGCACAAAAATGGCATGCGCCGGTTGTGCAAAATGTCTGAAAAGGCCGTTTTTACCCACATTCTAACCGAAAACAAACTCATTTATTGAAAGGATCATGGCAATGAAAAAGACACTTTTGGGCGTACTCGCGTTCCTCTTGGTGCTTGCTACTGTGCTGACGGGTACTGTTTTCGCAGCAGAGGGTGATGCTCCGACCACGGCGAACGTTGGTAAGGTAAAGAGACTCGCTGATGACGCTGACCCGATCAAGGTAGACGGGCATATGGATGAGGCATATAAGGATGCCGTTCCGCTGCTGATCAACTCTCGTCCTACGACGATGGAGGGCATTTATACCTATGGCTTTGCTCGTTTTGTATGGTCGAAGGCTGAGAACGCGATCTACTGCTACGTTCTGATCAACGATGCAGAGGTTAACCAGCGCGGCGATAACCCGTGGACGGCTGACTCGGTAGAGATGTTCCTGGCTCTCAACGGCAAGAACACCCAGGAATGGGGTATTGATGGCCTGAAGGGTGATGGCGTGCTGAACCGCGGTCTGCAGTACCGTATCGACGGTATGGAGGGCTATCCTACCTGCCTGCTCGAGGAAGAGTGGCATGCAAGCGCATCCGATAATGCCGTACAGAACACCTATTTCTTTAACGAAGAGCTTGGTCGTCTTGAGAATGCTGAGGGCAACAAGCTCATCAATGAGACTACCAATATCTTTGGCTGGAAGTACTATGGTGAGAACGCAACCAACAACGGCTGGGGCTGGGGTGCACACAGCGATGGCAAGGGCTACGCTGTTGAGTTCCGCATTGAGGCCTCCGGTCAGAAGGTGACTCTGGCTGACGGTCAGACCATCCTGTTTGACTTCCAGGTAAATGACCGTTTCGGCGTTGACGCAAACGGTAAGGGCCAGGCTCAGACCTTCTACTACACCTCTACCTATCGTGAGGCACAGGGTGCCGGCACCGGTAACAGCTTGACCTATTACGATTCCCTGACCATCTCGGATGAGACCGTGCCGAACAAGGCAGCGAATGTCATCACCGAGCAGGAGCTGACCAAGTATGGTAAGGGCGATCCCGAGGTTGAGTACACGAAGCCGAAGTCTGAGGCTGAGAGAACCTACACCGATAAGGTAACCGTTAACCGTGTATCTGCTACCAGAGTTACCGGTGTAGCTACCTCTTCCAGCACCAGCACGAAGAAGGATGATCCCACCACCACTACGACCGCTGCTCCCAAGGGCGGCTGCGGTTCCTCGATCGCTATCGGCACCTCGGTTGCTATGATCGCGCTCGTTGGCGCTACCGGTTTCTTCGCCTTCCGTCGTAAGGACGAGGAATAAGTAAGACTTCATCGTAAAGAAGGCTAACCCTTCTTTGCAAGAAAAAGCAGGGGCTTTCGCCCCTGCTTTTTGCGTGTTACCTCGGGATGATGGCAGGAAAAGGCTCCCTCCGGGAGGGAGCTGGCAGCCGCAGGCTGACGGAGAGGGTGCCCCGGTGGGAAACCGATAGGAGATTACCACCGGATAACGCGTTCCTTCCCATCCCCTTGCGCCATGAAACCATGCCGCAGAAAGGAAAAACCCATGTATCCGTACAACATTTTCGGAGATTTTGACCTCTATACCATCTGCATCACGCTCGGCGCGGTGCTCTGCATATTGCTCTTTCGTCTGCTCTCTGACCGCACCGGTCTTTCCGCCCGCCTGACCAATCTCGCGCTCGGCGGCGGCTTTGTCGGCATTGCTGTCGGCTTTGGCAGTGCGGTTCTCTTTCAGGCCTTCTATGATTATCTCGCCGGCGCGGGGTTTTATCTTGATGCCGCCACCGGCTCTACCTTTTACGGCGGTCTGATCGGCGGTGCGCTCGGCTTTTTGCTCGTGTATTTTATCGGGGGGCATGTCGCATTCCCGAAAAAGGAGCACCTTTTCTCCTTTTTCACCGTCACAGGCATGGTCGCCGCCTCTATCACGCTGGCGCACGGCTTTGGCCGCGTGGGCTGCTTTCTCGTTGGCTGCTGCCACGGCATCGAGACGAGCTCTCCCCTTGGCCTCTATTTTCCCGCGCTGGATGCCCGCGTCTACCCCACCCAGCTGTACGAGGCGCTCTTCCTCTTTCTGATGACCGCCTTTCTCGTTTTTCGCGCCCTGCGTGCCAAGTCGGACGGGCTGCCCATCTACCTGGTCGGCTATGGCGCCTTCCGCTATGTTATCGAATTTCTGCGCGGTGATGATCGCGGTGCCTCACCCGTCCCCTTCCTCTCTCCCTCGCAGCTGACGGCTCTTGTGCTGGTCGCGGTGGGCATGTTCCTCTTTTGGCTGGAGGCGCGGTTGCAAAAATCCGCCCCGCCCGCCTTTGAGATCCTGGAAGAGACGGCAGACGAGCCAGGCGACACGACTACCGCAACAGCAGAGGACGCGCACGGGGAGGGGGAGGCATGACCGCCCGCGCCCGCCGCGCGTGGCTGCTCCTGCTTTTTTTTGCCGCGCTTGCCTTTGGCGCGCTGCTGGAATACGTCCTGCCCGTGGCAGATGGCTTGGCATCGGGCTTGACGCGGGAGGCGGCTACCCGTATGTCCTATGCGGCGGCGGCCGCCGCGCTTGTCGGCCTTGCCGTCGTTCCTTTGCGACCCGCGACCCCCACGCGTCTTGCGTGGCTTGCGCTGGCGGCGGCCATGGCCGTGGCCATCAACAATTTTCCCATCGCCACTCTGCTTATCCATCGTACCGCAACGGTCACGGCAGGCGCGGAGGCAATTTTTGCCTTTCTCCTCTCCTGCCTCGCCACCGCCCTCTTTGAAGAGCTGCTTTTTCGCGCCTTCCTTTTGCCGCTCTGCCTTGCCCGCCTCGGCACCGATCGGCGCGGCGGCTTTGCGGCTGTGCTGCTTTCCTCGGCCATCTTTGGCGCGATGCATCTCTTCAATCTCGCAGGCGGCAACGTGGGCGGTGTGCTGCTGCAGGTGGGCTAGTCCTTCCTCATTGGCTGCGTGGCTGCCACCCTTTGCTGCCTGTTTGGGCGACTGCTGCCGGCGGTGATCTTTCACGCCACCTACAACGCCTGCGGCTATTTTGTGCCCACGCTCGGCACGGGCCCGCTCTATGATACCCCCACCGTGGTCGTCACGGTTTTGCTCTCACTTGCCTGCGCGGCGGCTGTTTTTTTCGCGCTTTGGCAAAAATTTTCGCCCACTTTGCGACACACGGGTGCCGAAAATGCCCAAAAAAGCAAAAAAATATAAAGAATTTCTCCCAAAACTCTTTACAAAGCGAAAGTTGTGTGTTATAATACCGGTGATAAAGAAGACAATTTTTCCAAAGGAGCGTTCCATGAAACGATTGATCGCGGCAATTTTGGTTGTCGTTATGATGCTTCCGCTCGTGGCCTGCGGCGGCGGTGGTACAACTGGCGGCGGTGGCGGCGATGGTGATGGGGATCTTACCTACACCTTTATTGATACGCTCCCCGAGGAGTTGAACGGCAAGTATGCCGGCGAAGAGCTGATCGTTGCCGTTGACAGCAACTATGAATATGAGCTTTACGGCAAAGAGGATTCACAAGAGACGGTAGACCAGCTGGTCTACAAGCGCAATCAGCTGCTCCAGCAGCGCTTTGGCTGTGAGATCGTGTCTGATGTCACGCCTGCCCTCAACGCAGAGGATCTGAACTCGCATTACAACTATGTGCGTGAATCCTTTGAGCGTGGTTCTCTTGGCTTTGACCTGGTTATGCTGATGGCCTACCAGACCGGTAAGCTGATCACCAGCGGCTATTACCTTGACTGGCGTGCCGATACCCGTTACTGCAAGGCAAGCATTGAAGGCGGTGCCGAGTGGTGGCCGAAGGAGATCAACGACGGTACGACCATTCTTGGTCACCAGTACCTCGCTGTTTCCGATATGTGTCTGACGACTATGGAAATGTGCTACGCCGTCCTCTTTAACAAGGATATGGAGAGCGGTGAGAACGTAGCCAAGAAGCAGTTCGGCAAAGAGACGCTCTATCAGGCAGTGGATGCCGGTGAGTGGACGCTGGATGCCTTCTATAACATCGTAAAAAACTTTTACAAGGACAATGCCGAGGCCGGTGAGATCGGCGTGGTCGATAAGCTCGACCGCTTTGGTCTGGCTGCCGGTGGCGGTACCGACTCGGATGCCTGGGCCTTCGCCCTCGGTTTCCAGTATATCGTGAATGATGGTGTTAACTATCCCGAGCTGTGGACGGTTACCACCAAGACCTCTACCGCAGTGGAGACGCTGCGCGATCTGCTGCACGGCGATTACACCTACGGTCTTGACTGGGGTGACCAGTACAGCGAGCGTACGAAGTTCTTCGTAGACGGCCGCGCCCTCTTCAACCTCTCGACCCTTGAGCAGCTGAAGAGCGAGACCTTCCACGAGATGGACTCTGACTACGGCGTGCTTCCTTACCCGAAGTACGATAAGAACCAGAAGGACTACTACACCGGTACGATGGACCATTACACCATGCTCTCCATCCCGCTGTATATTTCCGATTATAAGCTGGAAATGGTGGACGTTCTTGTCGAGGCACTCTCGGCCGAGAGCACCAATAGCGTAAGAGACGCGTACTTTGAATCTATTCTGAAGTACAACAGCACCCGCGATAAGGACTCTGTTCGTATGATCCAGAAGGTCATGGACGGTCGTCGTTACGATATCACCACCTATCACTACGCAGAGATCACCAATTCCGGCGGCACGGATAACGGCTCTCTTGGTCTGTTCTTCCGTTACCTGCTGAAGGTTGATACCAACATTGATGCGGGCACGTATTATTCGACGAATTTCCCCTCGTATGATACGGGCTTCCAAGATCTGATCGAATCTTACGTCGATATGTTCGGCGGGTATTGATCGATCCCCTAATTTGCTTCTTTCCCCCCTCCAAGCGGGCGCAATAGCGCCCGCTTTTTTCAAGGGAGGTGCGGAGAGAATAAAAACACCGCCCAACGATCGTTGGGCGGCTCTTTTTATTTGGCGGGCTTGCCGCTATGCTTCTTTTTTTTCTTGACGGCCGAAAAGCCAAAGGCACCAAGGCGCTTGCCGAGCGAAAAATATTCGCCGTGCGCGTAGGCGCACAGGTCGGCGTGGTCCAGCCGCAGCTTGCCGTTTTCTGCAATCAGGCTGTCGTCCACCGTCACGGCTACGATGTCGGCAAGAAACATGTCGTGCGAGCCAAGATGCATTACGTCAAACACGCGGCACTCAAGCGAGAGCGGGCTCTCGGCAAGCGAGGGGCAAGCGACCTCCTCAGAGGGGATCGCGTGCAGACCGAGCCGCGCAAGCTTGTCCACCTTTGCGCCTGTGTACATCCCGCAAAAATCGGCCGCGCGGGCAAGTGGCGCGGTGCACAGGTTGATGACAAATTCGCCGCTCTCGGTAATCAGCTTGTGTGAGTGGCGGCTCGGGCGCACCGAAATGTAGGTGCGCGGCGGCACGGTGGAAAGAATGCCCGTCCAGGCAATGGTGATGAGGTTGGTCTGCGCGCCGTTGGCCGAGGCGCAGCTAACGATGGCAGGCGGCACAGGCGCGAGCATCGCGCCCCCGCGCCATTTGGTTCGTGACATGGTGTGTCTCCTTTGGAAAAGATTTTTGGAAACTTTTTGAAAAAAGGACGGGGGAGGTGCGAGAGGCTTTTTGAAAAAGGACAGGGGAGGTGCGAGAGGCTTTTTGAAAAAAGCCCCTCGCGCTCCGCAAAAACTTTTATGGGATAAGGATATGGTGCACGCAAGGGTAAAATCGTTCGGCGGCAAGATCCTGCCACCTACGGCGGTGCCCTGCGGGTTCGACTGCGTCCCCCTCGCCGTCATCCTGAGCGGAGCGGAGCGGAGTCGAACCCCGTAGGGGTGCCACCGTTAGGTGGCAGGATC
>JAFTQX010000074.1 GCA_017462545.1 Clostridia bacterium | reverse complement strand
CGGCTCAGCTGAAGGACGGACGCGTGAAGCTGCCGGAGAACATGTGGTTTGTGGGAACGGCGAACAACGACGACTCCACCTTCGCGATCTCGGATAAGGTGTACGACCGTGCGATGATCCTGAATCTGGATACGAAGTGCGAGCGATTTGCCGCACCGCATACGGAGAAGAGACCGATCTCTGCGGTACAGTTTGAAGAGCTGGTTTCAGATGCGGTGAAGGAATATTCGATCAGCGCACGAAACCGTGCGCGGCTTGCAGAGCTGGATCAATATCTGATCGACCATTTCCATATCACGTTTGGTAACCGTATCATGAAGCAGATCAACATCTACATTCCCGTCTATGTCAGCTGCGGTGGCGAGGAGCTGGTGGCCCTTGACGATATTTTGTCGAAGAAGGTCATTCGCAAGCTGGAGACCCAGAACCCGATCTATCTGCGCAATTCGGCAGAGGGGTTGATTACGTACATGGAAGAGCTGTTCGGGGCGGATAAGATGCCGCTGTGTAAGGAGCACATCCGCCGCCTGGAAAGAAACGCATAAGGCGCGTCACATTTCAAATACAGAAAGCATGTAACTATGTTAAAACGAACAAAATCGATCAATATCCTATGCTCCATGATCATTGGAGTGGTGTTTTTGCTGGCAGTGCTGTTTATCTTGGCGATCAGCGGCGTTGTCAGCCTGAATCGAAGCGATCTTACGATATCGACCGGCAGCCAGGAGACCCTGTATGACGGTATGCCCTTGACGCACCATCAATGGGAAAAGACCAAGGGCAATTTGCGTGCGGGGCATACCATGCAGGTCAATTTCAAGGGGACGATCACCTCGGTAGGCGTTGCTGAAAACTCGATGGAGGTGACCATTACCGACGAGCTTGGCGTGGATGTGACGGGTGATTATAAAATCCGATTTGATTTCGGCACACTGACCGTCAATCCCCGCGTTCTGGTGGTGTATGTGGATGAAAAGGGAGACTATACGGTTTCCGGGGAATATGATGGGCTTGTGCGTGGGCATAAGGTCGTTGTTGTCGGCACGCCCGATACCACGTTGACCACCACGGTCTATGACCAAAACGGGGCAGATGTTACCAGAAACTATCAGCTGATCATCCGAACCAATGAGAAGGATGAAACGGGAAATATGGGTAGCGGTGGCAGTGGCTCCGGTGGTTCCGGTGGCGGCGGTGAATTTGAAGGAGAAGGCGGCTCCGGCAGCGGTGGTAGTGGCTCCGGTAGCGGTGGTAGCGGCTCCGGCAGCGGTAGTGGCTCCGGCGGTGGCGGCAACTTGGAAGCCAACGGTGATTTGGGCGGCGGTACTCTCGGTGACGGCATCGGCAACGATCAAGCGATCGTTTTGTACGCCATTTATTCCGAGATCAATGATAATCTCTACTTAAAAATGGAGAGCTTTGGCGACTATAACGGCAAGGGCTGGGATGATGCTACTGCTTACAAAAAGCTCATTGGCGGCTATTCGCCCTTTTTCCTGACCTCGTTTTCGTTGTCAAATTGCCAGGCACCACAAAATACGGTGCAGATCAAGCTGGTAAACGGCCCGTTTGCGCTTCCGTACTATGCCATGGCAGACGGCTCGCCCTTTGGCGGTGACGATGTGGTCTGCTCGTTGGATATCTCTGAATACGCGGTCGCGTATTATCAATACAGCAGTGCCGTCAGCGGTTTAGATCGTTCTTTGCTGACAGCAGAGCAGCTGTACCGCGAATTTGTGTATGATCAATATTTGAACATTGATGATGAAACGCGCGTGTATATGGAAAAGATCATTGCGCAGCAGGGCTTCTCAAAGACCGATGCCGATATCATCAATCGGGTTGCCTCCTATATCCAGCAATCGGCAAGATATGATTTGGCATATGATCGTGCGATGGACGATGAGGAGAATATTGTAGTGGCCTTCCTCGATCAGTACAAGGAGGGCGTGTGTCGCCATTATGCTTCGGCCGCCACGCTGTTGTACAGAACGCTGGGCATTCCCGCCCGATATACGGTAGGCGTTTATGCCGAGGCAAAGGCCGGCTCTTGGGAGACGATTACGGCTGATAAAGCGCATGCATGGGTCGAGGTGTATCTGAACGGCATTGGCTGGGTTCAGGTAGAGGTAACCGGCTCTGCCGGTGGCACCGGTGGAGCAGGTGGCTCCGGTGGAGCGGGTGGCTCCGGTGGAGCAGGTGGCTCCGGTGGAGCAGGTGGCTCCGGCGGTACAGGCGGCTCATCCAATACCGGTGTTGGTATTGGAGGCGGATTGCCGGTGACGCAGCCCAAGGTGTATAACATATCCCCCGTTTCGGTTGATAAGCGTTACGATGGCAAGCCGCTGTATGCGGAAAACCGCGTGATCGGTCTGTCAGAGCTGGAAAAGCTGGGGTATACCTATGAGGTGGTCATTACCGGGTCACAAACAGAGCCGGGGCGTAGTAATAGTGTCATCCAAAGCATTGTTATTTTTGATGTCACCGGCAAGGATGTGACCAATACGTTCAAGCTGAACATAAACACAGGGCACGTTCATGTGTATTTGCAGGAACTGTATTTTGAAAGTGACGACTTTGAAAAGGTCTATGATGGTCAAGACGTTGATACCGGCTACCTGACCGGCGGTGAGTTCTTGCCGGGACACACCTATAAGGTGATCTCGCGGGCAAGCCGCCTTGCGGGCAACCATCTCAATCGATTTGACGTCATCATTACCGACGAGAACGGCGAGGATGTTTCCTCGTGGTATAAGATTCACAAAAGCTATGGTCATCTTCATATCACACGCGCTGCGCTGACGATCAAGGCAGGCGATGCGGAAAAGGTGTATGACGGTACCGCCCTGACATGTGAGGAGATCCTTGTTATACTGGGTGAACTGATCGGCTCAGACTACATTTTTGCTTATAAGGTAGTAGGCTCGCAGACCGAGATCGGCCGATCGGATAACCTGATTGTGGATATTCTTATTTTTAATGAAGCTGATGAAAATGTTACCGATTGCTATGAGATCAAGCTGGAGTGCGGCAAGCTGAAGGTAACATTTGGATAACTACCTTTTACCGTTTGTTGAGAATCGGTTAAAAGAAAGGTATGGTTTATGTTATACGATCATTATCGAAATAGAATTTTAAGAATCGCGGAGATCCTTGCCAAAATCGTGCGCTTTCTCCCGCTGATTATCGCTGCGGCGGTTGTCCTGCTGGCGACAACGATTACGCTGCTTGCCACCAAAGGCATCGTAGGAGAAACGACCTGCTCACCGCAGATCACCTACGGAGAGGATCTGCAGTATTCGGCAAGCGCGTTCCTCAGCGGCGTGCGCTTTGAATTCCGAGAAGAAGGGGAGAGTGAATGGAGCGAGGGCGAGCCGTGCTTCCCCGGGCAGTATTATATCCGCGCGGCAGCCAACGCCTCTTTTGGGGGCACACGGTACGGCGCGGAGCTGCCGTTTACCATTCTGCCAAAGGACGTTGACATTCACGTTGTCGAGGATCGCATTGTTTACGGTGAGCCTCTGTCGGCCTCGGCTGCGCTGAATGCAGGCGATCAGCTTTCTTGCGACAGCTTTATTTATGAGAATATCCTCTTGGAGCAGACGAAAGTGTCAGCCGATCAAAGTGCGGTGGTCATTACCGATGCAAGAGGAAGGGATGTAACCCGCGGTTATCGGCTTAACACGCCCGCAAAGCTGATTACCATTGAAAAGCGCGCGATTACCGTGACGGTGGCAGATGCCTCGCAGGAATACAATGGCATGAAGTTCACCTATGACCAATATGAGCTCAGCGGCGGCACGCTGAAGGAGGGAGATGACCTCCAAGCGCGCTTTGAGCAATCGTTGACCGATGTTGGCACAGTTGTCAACCAGCCGATTTTACAGATCATCAATGAAAACGGCGATGATGTAACCATTCATTATGTTATCACGGAGCAGATTGGAAATCTGACGGTTGAAAAACGCCCTCTGGTGATTACCACGGGTGATTATGAGGCAACATACAGCGATGAAGATATTCGCTGTGAGGAATTCGTGATCGACCCTTCCACCTCGCTTGTCGAGGGGCATAAGATCGTCATCGTGGCAGCCACGACTCAGCGCAATGCCGGCACCTACAGCAACTCCATGCAGCTTCGCATCGTGGATGCCAGCGGGGTAGACAAGACGGCCAACTATGCGCTCCTTATCAACGAGGGGACGCTGGTGATCCATCCGCGCGAGGTTACCGTAAGAACGGAAAGCCAGTGGTGGATGTATGACGGTACAGAGCATACGTGGGAAGGTTATATCATCAACGGACTTATCGATTCGCATGAGGCTCGTGTGGAAAGCGCGACCTTTATAAAATTCCGCGGAGAGGCGGATAATAAGATCACGTTTTCCATTTGGAGCGGTGAAACCGATGTAACCGAGAATTATGTTTTCACGAATCGTTGGGGCGTGCTGAGGGTGACACCTCGCCCCATCACGCTCCTGACAGCAAGCGACACATGGATCTATGATGCCTATACCCATACCAATGATGGGATCAAGGTGATTTCCGAGCTGGGGCTGGTAGAGGGAGATGCTCTTGTTGTGCGCTCCAATACCGCTATTACCGATGTAGGTCGCACGGAAAACGTGCTTGAGATCAGAATTGATATGAGCGCAGGGGCGGGATTTGGATGGAGTTACAACTATGATGTGACGATCCAATATGGCGTGCTGACGGTCTTGCCGCGCCCTATCACCATTGAAACGGCAAGCGAAAGCTGGGTTTATGATAGTTACCCCCATAGCAGTACAGGATATACGATCACATCTGAGCTGGGCTTGGCAGACGGTCATGAGCTGCGTGCGATCTATCCCTCCGAAATTACCGATGTCGGAACGATGGAGAATCGATACACCATCGAAATATCGCCTGTTCTGCAAAGCGGCAGGTATAAAACAAGCAACTACGATATTACGGTTCGTTGGGGAACGCTGGAGGTGACTCCACGTCCTGTTATCATTGGAACGCATGGCTTCATGCTGATCTATGATGGAGAGGCGCATCGTGCTCCGGACTATACGGTGCTTTCCGAGCTCGGCATTGCGGATAATGACATCTTTACTGTGATATCCTCCCCCGCGATCACCAATGTAGGATCCGTGAGCAATGTGTTTGAATACACGCTCACAGGGAAAGATGGCACCGATCAATCGAGCAATTACTGCCTGACGTTTGAGTATGGCACACTGATGATTTTGCCGCGTCCGATCGCCCTGAAACCGATCGATGTGGAAAAGGTATACGACGGCAAGCCCCTGTTTGGCGGCGGGCCGGAGGTGGCACCCTCTTCGGAATATCCGTTGGTAGAAGGGCATACCATTTCTTCGTTTACCTCGGGTAGCCGTATTGTCGTTGGCGAGTCCTTGTCCGAGCTGCGAAGAGTAAAAATTATGGCGGGAGCAGAAGATGTTACCGCGAATTATGCCATTCGAACAGAGCACGGTACAATTACCATTCTGCCGGTACCTGAAGATGGCGGTGAATCCGGCGGTGAAGGCGGCGGTGAAGGCAGCGGTGAAGGCGGCGGTGAAGGCAGCGGTGAAGGCAGCGGTGAAGGCGGCGGTGAAGGCGGCGGTGAAGGCGGCGGCGAAGGTAGCGGAAGCGGCGGCATGGGTTCGCTTGGTGGAGAATTTGATATGGGCGAAATGCCGCCGGATAGCGGCGAGGGAAGCTTTTCATTCCTCTTTGCCAAGTTCAAGTCGGATACAAGCGAGATCGTCTATCTGCGCCAGGAAAGCTTTGGCAATTATACCGGTCACGGTTGGGGTGTTGCCACGCCGTATGACAAATTGCTTCCCAATGGGTATAATTACAATTTCCTCACCACGATCGCATTGATCAATAGCGGCGCAACCGTTCGATTGGCTGAAATGATCGAATGCAAGGCATATATGCTGCCCTATTATATTGGTATGAATGGCAGCTTCAATAAGCCCGCAAGCGATACGGTATATCAAGATGATCTTGCGCAGTATACGCTGACCTACTATTCTATGGCGCAGTATGTGAATAATCCCTATCTGCTGCAGGGACACCTTGGTGAATATGCTGCCTATGAATTGGAATATCGTCGGTTTGTCTATGACAACTATCTCACCGTGGATGCCGAAACGCTTGCCTATATGCAGCGTTTGATTGCGGAACAGGGCTTTGACATATCAGATCCTGCCGTGATTGCAAAGGTAGCAAGCTATATTCAGAATGCGGCAACCTATAACCTCGAATACGATAAACGCATGGATAAAGAGAGCAATGTTGTGATTGCTTTCCTTGAGAAGTATCAAGAGGGCAAGTGCGTGCATTACGCCTCTGCCGCCACCCTGCTTTATCGAGCCCTGGGCATTCCGGCCAGATATGTGCATGGCTTTATGATTATGACTGAGGGCGGCAAGTTTGTGGACGTAAAGAACCCCGGCCACGCATGGGTAGAGGTATATATTGACGGCGTGGGCTGGATACAGGTTGAGGTTACCGGCTCTGACAATGGTGGAGACGGCGGCAATGGTGGCTCAGGTAGTGGCTCAGGCGGTGGCTTGGGTGAAAACGAGCAAATGAAGCAGACTATCACCATTTCTCCCAGCTATCAGTACAAGACCTATGATGGTATGTACTTGGTCGCCAAAAACCTCATTGATGCCGATATGGTACTGAGTGAGCTTCTGTCTTGTGGATATGCCTATGAGGTTGTTGTCAGTGGACGGCAACGAGAGGTAGGTACAAGTGAAAGCACGATCGAGAGATTTGTTCTCTATGATCCAAACGGAAACGATGTGACAGACCAATATGAGATCGTTTGTCTGCCCGGTGTTCTGGAGGTGCTTGGTAAGAATATTGGCGTGATTCGCTTGTATTTGTACCAGCTGCAGAAGTATTATGACGGTACTCCGCTTGCCTTCGGAGATGACGATTATGAAATTCTGGAGATGGAGACCGGTCTTGAGCTGAAGCTTTCGCTGCATATTTCGCTGACCAATGTTGGCTCGATCGCTCTTGCGGAGATCAATGCCGATCTGCAGAAATACGTCTCCTACACCGTTTTTAGAAACGGCAAGGATGTGACGGATGAGTATCGCATCGTCTTTGAAAAGTTCGGCAATTCTCAAGAGACCTATGTTCCGATCAAGGTGGATCCTCGTTTCCTTGAGGTAACGACCGCAAGTGATACCAAGGTATATGATGGTCAGCCCCTGCAGAATGCGGGTGTTGATATTACCAAGGGATCTTTGGTAGACGGGCATTACATGAAGGCTGAGGCCGATGGCAGCATCGATCAGCCGGGAACGGCAGATAACACCCTCGGCTCCTTGGAGATTTACGATCAGGATGGCAACGTCGTAACGCAAAATTATCACGTTGTTGTGAAAGCGGGTGTGCTGGAAATCATCGACGAAGAGTCATAAGGCATATCTTTTTACAAAAAAAGAGACCGAGCATGCTCGGTCTCTTCCTTTTATTTTGAGGAGGGGTGTTAATCAATGGTTCGATCCAGCTTGAAGCGGGTGATCTTGCGCAGGGTGTTCTTGGGGAAATCCTCAGTACGCACGCGGATCATACCGATCTTCTTGTAGGGAACGGCCGTACGGTTATACTGCTCCACATACGGGCGCAGGTAGGCCTCAAAATCTTCAATGCCTTCCTTCTTCATATAGTCCTCGTCAGGGAAGACCTCCAGCACAATGGCGTTGTTCTCCACGCCGCGGCGGCTGATGCCCTCATAGACGACAAGATCCTTGATGCCCTCAACCATATCCGAGATCTGCCCTTCAATTTCCTCGGGATATACGTTTTTGCCGTTGGAGAGGATAATCAAGTTTTTGAGGCGGCCGGTGATATACAGGCGGCCTTCCTTGTCGAGACGCCCAATATCCCCCGTGTGGAAGTAGCCGTCCGCGTCGATGGCGGCTACGGTTGCCTGCGGATTTTTGTAATAGCCCAGCATAACGTTCGGCCCCTTGACGCAGATTTCGCCCTCGCCCGTTTCGGTGGGGTTTGCGATCTTGATATCCACGTCGGGAATTGCTACGCCAACAGAGCCGGGCGTGCGGAAGCGCAGGCGGTTGGCCGCGATCAGCGGGGCACACTCGGTAATGCCGTAGCCGTTGACAACGGTGACGCCCAGCGCGTCAAAGCCGTCTACGATCTCCTGGCTGATCGGCGCACCGCCGCTGACAGCCATGCACAGCTCGCCGCCAAAGGCAGAAAGCACGCTCTTTTTGAAGAAAGTAGAGCGCATATCACTGCCTACCTTGCGCATGGCATTGCTGGTTTTGATCATCTTGCGAAGCAGCTCATCCTTGCCCGTTTCCTTCGCGCTCGACCAAATGCGGCGCCAAAAGGTCTCAAGGTACAAGGGAACCAGAATCAAGTACTGCGGCTTGTGCTCCTTCAATTCATGCAGAATATAGCGCAGGCCGGAGGAGATATACATGTTTGAGCCACCACAGACGGTGGCCAAAATGCTGATGGTAGAGCCAAAGGTGTGGTGTGGCGGTAACAGACCAATGGTGCGCGGGAAAACACGCAGCACCTTATAAGCACCGTAGACATTGTGCAGCAGCGCGGCTTGATTGTGCATAACGCCCTTGCCTTGTCCGGTCGTGCCGGAGGTAAAGACCAGCAGCGCCAGCGCCTTTGGGTCGATGGGGGCGGTGTCAAAGCCGGTGTCACCGTCTGCCAGCAACGCCTCACCCTCCTCGCGATAGGTGGCAAGCGAGGTTGCCCAGTCTGCGCCAAAGCAAACAGGGCTTTCTATATTGTTTTCGCGGCAGATGGCCTCGGCCTTGCCCTGCAGATCGCCATCACAGAAGAGATAGCTGCATTCGGCACGCTTGACGGTATCTACCAGATCTGCCTCTGTCCATTCACGATCGAGGGGAACAAGCACCGCCCCGATTGACAGCAGAGCAAAGTAGCAGCAGATCCATTCGTAGGAAAGACGGCCGATCAGCGCGCAATGCTTGCCCGCACAGCCCTTTGCCAGCGCGTGGGTGCCAATGGCGCGCACATCGTTATAAAAACGGCGAAAGGAAATGCGCTGCGGTTCCTTGTCGCCACCGTTTAGACGGTAGGTAAAGGCGATCCGGTCGGCAAATTTCTCACAGCTTTTTGTCAGAAATTCGCGCATATCGCGATATAGCGGAATGCCCTTTTCCAGGGGGTAATTATGCTTTAGATTGTTATTCATGCCTAGTTACCTTCTTTCATGTGGTGGGCGTTTCATTGCCGAGCTGAACAGCAATATCCATCAGCCTGTCACGGATTTTTTCAAATGTAGCGTAGAAACGGGAAAGCTCCTCCTCAGAGATGTCACTACTCGTATCGTTCTGTATGGAAAGAGCTGCCTCGCCGATCCGCTTTGCAGTCTCCTTGCCCTTGTCGGTCAGTACCAAGCGGGTGTTATAATTTTTCCCGCCCTTTGATTTTGCTTCTATCAGCCCCTTGCGCTTGAGATCGTCCAGCTCTCGCGAAATCAGAGAACGATCTACCATACGGCGATGTGCCAGCTCGGCGGCGGTAAGCCCCTCGGGATGCTGTTGCAGCTCATACAGCCAAAAAATGTGTACGCCCTTGACATCAAACAACGGCGCAAAAAAAAGCTCTAAGCGTCGAACGCATTTTTGTGTGGTATCCACCATCTGGGTAAAGTGGATAAAACGCGTGGGATTCATCGTCGTTCCTCCTTCATCGATCAATGTTGACTTGTCAACATCCATTCTCTATTATACTACACATTTGTTGACCTGTCAACATCTTTTTTGAATTTTTCGCAAAAAGGAGGAAGAAACGGCAGAAAAACGGTATTTTCACCGAAAGGCATTGCTTTTTTGCAGTTTGCTGTGTTATAATAATACTATTATCTTATATTATACAGAGGTTTTTTATGCGTATTGAGGAAATTGATCACAATCTTCGTGTAGAAAGCAATATCACCGAGCCGGATCTCATTTGGCTGGATGCACAGGCAGCCCCCTTTTCGATCCTTGGCGTGCAGTATGATGAGCAGCAAACATGCTTTGTCAGAATGCCGCAGGCGGTGGCTGATACGGTGAATCCGGGTGTTTCCCTTCTGAATCGCAACACAGCCGGCGGACGTGTGCGCTTTCGCACCAATTCTACCTTTATCGGCATTCGCGCCGTGATGAGAAATGAAGGAACGATGGCGCATTTCACGCTTGCAGGGCAATCCGGCTTTGATTTGTACCGTAGTGTCGCAGGAGAGACGCCGGTTTACAAGGGCACCTTTATGCCGGTCGTCGGAATGAAGGAGGGCTATTCCTCCGGTCGTGCGGTAGACGGTCAGATGGCCGAATATACCATCAATTTCCCGTTATACGATTGTGTAGAAAAATTGTATATCGCCCTCAAGCAGGATGCGGTGATCGAGCCTGCCGCTCCCCACCGCAATGAAAAGCCGGTCGTCTATTACGGCTCGTCTATTACGCAGGGCGGCTGTGCCTCCCGCCCCGGCAACTGTTATCAGGCCATTCTTTCCCGCCGTCTGAATATTGACTATATCAACCTCGGCTTTTCGGGCAGCGGCAAGGCGGAGGAGAGCATGGTTGCCTATCTTGCCTCGCTTGATATGTCGGTGTTCGTTTGTGACTACGATCACAACGCACCGACGGTAGCGTATCTTGAAAAAACGCATATGCCGCTTTACCGCGCGATTCGCGCGGCGCACCCCACGCTGCCGATTATCATGCTGACCGCACCGGATGTGCTTTTTAATCCGTCTGAGTACGCGCCGCGGCGTGCGCTGATCTATGCCAATTATCTGCGCGCCAAGGAGGAGGGGGATGAAAATCTCTACTTCATCGGTGGTGATGAGCTGTTTGCCGGTGAGGATGCCGATAGCTGCACTGTGGATGGTGCCCATCCCAATGATCTTGGCTTTTACCGCATGGCACGCGGCATCGAGCCTGTGCTTGCCAAACTGATTTAAAAAAGGAACCCGTTATGCGTATCGTTATTAAAATCGGAACATCGACCCTGGCTTATCCGACAGGGCATCTTCATATTCGTCGTACGGAGGAGCTTTGCCGTACCGTCAGCGATCTCAAAAACGCGGGGCACGAGATCATTCTCGTCTCCTCCGGTGCCATTGGCATGGGCGTTGGCAAGCTGGGGCTGAAAAGCCGCCCGGCGGATATTCCGACCAAACAGGCCGCTGCTGCCGTTGGTCAATGTGAGCTGATGTATACCTATGATAAGCTGTTTGGGGAATATAATCACACCGTAGCACAGATCTTGCTGACGGGGGATGATTTCCACCACGCAGATCGATTGCAGAATTTTACCAACACCATTGGGCGCCTGTTGGAAATGGGGGCACTCCCTATTATCAATGAAAATGACAGTATTGCCACTGAGGAGATCAAGGTTGGTGATAATGACACCCTTTCTGCCTATGTGGCGGTCAATACGGGGGCAGATCTGCTCGTTTTGCTCTCGGATATCGACGGGCTTTATACCGCCGATCCGCACGCAGATCAAAACGCAAGTCTGATTGAAAGCGTGCATGGCATAACCGAAGACATTCGCGCGCTTGCGGGCGGGGAGGGCTCCTCGCTCGGTACGGGTGGCATGCGCACCAAGCTGCGCGCTGCCGAGATCTGCAACGAAAAGGGCTGTGATATGGTCATTGCCAATGGTGCTGATCCTTCTGTGCTGTATGCCATCACCAACGGCGATCGTGCTGTTTGTACCCGCTTTTACGCGGAGAGGGAGGGGTAATGGACGCCATGCAAGAGCTGCTTACCCGCGCGAAGGCTGCCGCCCCGCACCTCGCCATGCTGTCAACCAAGGAAAAAAACAATGCCCTGCTGCATATGGCCAAGCGTTTGCGGGAGGGGGCAGAGGAGATTCTCGCCGCTAACCGTGAGGATGTGGCCGCTGCAAAAGAAAAGCTGGGGAGCGTGATGGTTGACCGTCTGGCACTCAGCGAGGCGCGGATTGAAGCCATGGCCAAAGGCATCGAGGATGTGGTTTCGCTTGCCGACCCCGTCGGCTTGATCGGCGAAGAGATCGTGCGACCGAATGGTCTGCAGATCACCCGTGTCTCGGTTCCCCTTGGTGTGATTGCCATCATTTACGAAAGCCGCCCCAACGTTACCTCAGATGCCGCCGCGCTTTGTCTCAAAAGTGGAAATGTCTGCATCCTGCGAGGCGGTAAGGATGCCTTTCACACCTCGTATACCATCGTGAACATCCTGCGTCGCGCATTGGCAGAATGCGGCCTTTCCGAGGATTTTGTCAGCATGCCGCAGGATACCTCGCGTGAGAGTGCCGCACGCCTAATGGCAGCGGTCGATTATGTGGATGCGCTGATCCCGCGCGGGGGCGCGGGCCTCATTCGCGCGTGCGTGGAACAGGCGCGCGTGCCCTGCATTCAAACGGGCACGGGCATTTGCCATATCTATGTGGATGCCGAGGCTGATCCTTCTATGGCACTCTCAATCGTAGAAAACGCCAAGACCAGTCGCCCCTCGGTCTGCAATGCGGCAGAGGTATGCTTGGTGCACGCGGCGGTTGCTTCGGAATTTCTGCCTCGCCTGAAGGCGCGGCTGGTAGATGACCGTCGCGCGGCCGGGCTTGTACCTGTTGAGCTGCGGCTTGATCCCCGTGCGGCTGCCATCATCGATGGTATGCCGGCAGGAGAACAGGATTTTGATACCGAGTTTTTGGATTATGTGTTGGCTGTGCGCGTGGTGGATACTGTAGAAGATGCCATCGCCCATATTGCCGCCCACAGCACGCACCATAGCGAGGCAATCGTGACGGCCAATGGCGAAACGGCAGCACGCTTTACCCGCGCGGTGGATAGTGCCGCCGTCTATCACAACGCCTCTACCCGCTTTACCGATGGCGGGGAATTCGGGCTTGGCTGTGAGATCGGCATTTCTACGCAAAAGCTGCACGCCCGCGGGCCGATGGGCCTGAGGGAGCTGACCTCCTATAAATATATCGTCCGCGGAAACGGACAGGTGAGGTGACATGACATGATGAAATACGAGATTGGATTTATCGGCTGTGGCAATATGGGTGGCGCGCTCGCCCGTGCCGTGGCAAAAAATGTATCAGGGGAGCGGATTGCGCTTTGCGATCTCTCGCTCGAAAAAGCAAGTGCCCTCGCAAGCGATATCGGTGCTGCCGCTGTCAGTGTAGAGGAGCTTGTGCGTGAAAGTCGCTTTGTGGTGCTGGGTGTCAAGCCCCAGGTGCTTGCTGATACTGTCAGCACCTTCCGTGCGCTGCTGCGCTCGGAGCAGGTGGTCATTTCCATGGCGGCCGGCGTTTCGATTGCTACCCTGCGGGAATACTGTGGGGCAGGCACACGTGTGATTCGCATCATGCCCAATACGCCCGCCTCTCTTGGTGAGGGTGTTATTCTGTATGTGCCGGATGCCATTACGGTGGCGGAGGAGCAGGCGTTCCTTTCCCACTTTGCAGCCGCCGGCATGATCGATAAAATTGAAGAAAGCCGTATAGATGCGGCCAGTGCTCTTTCCGGCTGTGGCCCCGCCTTTGCCTATATCTTTGTCGAGGCCTTGGCAGACTCCGCCGTAGAGTGCGGCATCCCGCGTGATAAGGCCATCGCCTATGCCGCGCGCACGCTGTGCGGTGCTGCCCGTATGGTAGAGGAATATGGCAATCCCGCCACCCTCAAGGATGCGGTTTGCAGCGCAGGCGGCAGTACCATTGCCGGCGTTCACGCGCTTGAAAAGGGCGGCCTGCGTGCCGCCGTGATGGATGCGGTTACCGCCGCGTATCACCGCACCGTGGAGCTTGGTAAAAAGTAAACAGGAGTTTTTATGGATATTTATGCATTATTAAAGAGCATGACGCTGGAGGAGAAGCTGGCGCAGATGTCGCAGTATGGCACCAGCGTGCTTGATAGCGGCGCAGCGGATGACGTAACCGGCCCTGCAAGAGATCTTGGTCTGACGGCCGAGCATATCGCCGCCGCAGGCTCTACGCTTGGTAGCGGTACGGCCGAGCAGGTCATTGCCATGCAGAAGGCGCATCTTGAAAAGGACCCCAATAAAATTCCGCTTCTTTTCATGCGTGATGTTATTCACGGCTACCGTACGATTTATCCGATCCCGCTCGGCATGGGTGCTACGTGGGATGAGAAGATTGTTTACGATTGCTGTCGTATGGCGGCGAAAGAATCGGCCGTCTCCGGCATTACCGTCAACTTTTCTCCGATGGTAGACCTGGTTCGCGATTGCCGCTGGGGCAGAAATATGGAATCCACCGGCGAGGACGCTTGGTATAATAGCCGCATGGGCGCTGTCATGGTCAAGGGCTATCAGGGAGACGATCTGAAGGGGAAATATGATATTGCCGCCTGCGTCAAGCATTTTGCCGCTTATGGCGCGGCAGAAAGCGGCCGTGATTATAACACCACCGACATGAGCGATTATACGTTCTATGAGCACTATCTGCCCGCTTACCGCGCGGCAGTAGATGCGGGCGTTGAAATGGTCATGACCTCCTTTAACGCGCTCAACGGCGTTCCCTGTGCGGGGAACCAATGGCTTGTGAATGACCTTTTGCGTGGCGAATGGGGCTTTGACGGTGTCGTGATCTCGGACTGGAACTCCTTCTATGAGATGATTAACCACGGCTTTATCGAAAACAGCAAGCAGGCGGCCGAAAAGGCTGTCAACGGCGGTACAGACATTGAAATGATGTCCTCTACCTACATTCATCACATGAAAGCCTTGATTGACGAGGGCAAGGTTCGCAAGGAGCAGATCGACCGTGCCGTGCTGCGCATCCTGCGCTTGAAGGAAAAACTCGGCTTGTTTGAAAATCCGCTTCGCGCCACCTCGGTCGAGGAGGAGGCGAAATATTGCCTGTGCGAGGAGCACCGCACACTTGCCCGGCGTGCTGCCGAGCAGGCCGCCGTTCTTCTTAAAAACGAGGGCGTGCTGCCCCTTTCCGAAAATATCAAGAGCATCGCGGTCATCGGCCCGTTTGCTGCTTGCGGCATGAATGGCTGGTGGAGCTGTCAGGGGGACACCAAGGAGTCCGTATCGGTGGTTGACGGCCTGCGTGCGGCCCTGCCGCATGCGGAGATTACCTGCACCGCCGGCTGCACCGACGGTCTGCATGATTCCTCAAACGACACGATGCTTGAAAAGGCAATTGCCGCCGCACGCGAGGCCGAGGCAGTCATTCTTTGCCTTGGTGAGCAGGAGGGCTGGAGCGGCGAGGGCAACTCCCGTGCCGATGTCGGTCTGCCTGCCGCGCAAAAGGAACTGATTCGGCATGTTGTTGCCGCCAATCCGCGTACGGCGGTGCTGTTATTCAACGGTCGTCCGCTTGCCCTTGGTGATGTGATCAACGATGCGCCCGCCTTCTTCACCATGTGGCAGCCGGGTACTGAGGGCGGCTCTGCCGCCGCCAACCTGTTGCTTGGCCGCGTGAACTTCAACGGTCACTTGACGATGAGCTTCCCCTATCATGTAGGGCAGGCCCCCATCTATTATAACCGTATGAATACCGGCCGTCCGAAGCCGGGAGATGACTCAACGATGGGCTATGTCAGCCGCTATGTGGATTGCCCCAATGCGCCTCTTTTCCCGTTTGGCTACGGTCTCTCTTATACGACCTTTGCCTACGGCAAGCCGATTCTCAGCGCGAACACGCTGAAAAAGGGAAGCGGCGAGCAGGTAACGCTCTCCGTAACGGTTAAGAATACGGGGTATGTGGCAGGTACCACGGTGGTGCAGCTCTATATCCGTGACCTGGTTGCCTCGCTTGTGCGCCCGGTGCGCGAGCTGCGTGGGTATGAGCGCATCACGCTGGCCCCGGGAGAAGAAAGGACGGTTACCTTTACGGTTGAGGAAGACATGCTGGCCTTCCGTACCGAAAGCGGCAAGATCGAGGCCGAAACGGGTGACTTCCACCTGTGGGCCGCGTCTGATGCCGCATCGGGTGAGCCGGTGCCCCTTACACTTGTATAAGACAAAAGCGTTGACCGGTTCGGTCAACGCTTTTACTTTGTATAACGAAGACTTTGTAAAAAGGCTTCGTTCGAAAACCACCAGTGCGACTGGTGGTTCCAAAAAGCTTTAGCTATGCGTAGTCCCGCCGCAGCGGAAGGCTCCCTTGTTTCACCCATTCCCAAAACGGATTTTGCTTCGCAAAAACCATTTTGGGAGCCCTTGGGGGTGGGAGCTGTCGAGCGAATGCGAGACTGAGGGATTGATCTGGGGGCAATGAAACGAGGGAAAAAGGGAATGGAAAGAGCAACAATCCCTCCGTCACACCACCTGACGGTGTCGTGCCACCTCCCTTTACACAAGGGAGGCGGTGACAACTGCCACATTTGCGGTGGCGGGGCAAATCATGCACGTGACGGACTTTCATGAGCCTATAGGCTCTGCTAGTAATAGGCCCCAAGGGGGCTTGTGCAAGCCACCGGCACGGCCGGTGGTCATGACTTATACCTGATAATCGGTACGGGAGATGATCTGATTTTGGAACGGGAGATCCAACTCGCAGAAGTAGCCGCTCCACCCCCACACGCGCACGATCAGATCGGGGTAATTCTCGGGGTGCTTTTGCGCCTCTATCAGTGTATCGCGGTGCAGGGCGTTGAGCTGCAGCTCATGGCCCCCACGGCGAATGAACTCCGAGACAAGTATGGCAACCTTGCGCACGCCTTCCTCGTTACGAAAGACGTTTGTGTGTAGTTCGATGGTCAAGGGGCCTCCGTTGATCAGATTTTTCATATCCGGTCTTGTAAATGCCTCTATCACCGAAAGCAGCCCTGCCGCCCGCACACCGATTGAGGGCGAAAAACTGGAGGGAAAAGGTTCACCTGCGTGTCTGCCGTCTGCTGTGGCACCCACATCACGCGACATGGTGACGTAATCCAGCGAGCCACCCGTGCCCGCACGCCAGATGCCGCCGATGCCGTTTGGTGTCAGATTGACAGCTCCGGCGTAAAATTGCAGCATACGCACCATCAGCCGCTCGGGTACTTCATCACCGCTACCAAGCTTGGGGCAGGCCAGCAGACGGCGGCGCAGCGGCTCGGCATCGCGGAAATCATTTTCCAGTGCCGCAAGCAGCTCATCCTTGCCAACGCTCTTTTCCTCGTATACCGCGCGGCAGATCGCGGTCAGCGCATCCACTGCCGGGCCAACGCCAAGACCATGTATGCCATAGTTGTTGTATTTTGTCACGCAGGCAGTATAGTCACGCCCCTTTTCACGGCAGTCGGTCAAAAAGATCGAGCCATAGGGGTTCTTTGGCATGCGGTGAAGATCATCCTTTCTGGATGTCACCGCTCTCCGCTTTGCTTGAAAGTGGGCAAAGATCTTCTGCTCCACCGCCGCAAAAAAGTCCTCAAAGGTCTCGGCATCCGCAAGACTCTCCATGGTCGCCTCGCGCACCGCCAAAGGGAAGTTCAGTGTGCGGATGTTGGGCACATCGTAGCCACGCGCAGGGATGATAAACTCCCAGCAGGCCGCCACGGTGTATTGGCAGGCATCCTTATAATCGTAACCGAGCCGCACCAGCCCGGGAATAACCACATCATCGTTGCAGTATTGCGGAAAGCCAAGTCCCTTGGCCGTCAGGCGCGTGGCTCGCACGTAGCGCTCAAGCGGAGTTTTGGCAGAAACACGAAGATTGATCTTCGGGTCGATCAGGCATAACTCTTCGGATGCGGTCAGAACAGTCTCGCTCAAGGCATTAAACGCATCCTCCTGCTCTGCGGTGCAGCCGCCAAGCATCAGGCTTTGTCCGTTATCTCCCTGCTGCATACCAAAATAGACATCGGTATCCAAATTGATAGAAATAAAGAACAGCTCTGTCTCCTCTAATAGGTCATCTGCGCTCACCCCCGCCTCCAGCGAGGCTAAATAATAGGGGTACATATATTGGTCAAACCGTCCAAGGGTCAGATGCTGCACACCCGAGGCGCGCTGGGAGAAGATCAAGATCTTCATAAATACCAGTGCCTCGTAGTAATTTCGGGCCGCCTTGCGCGGCACGTTTTCCAGTGCCTTTGCCAGTTTCGCACAGCCTGTCTGCTCGGCAGCCAGCCGATAGCGCTCGCAAAAGTCCAGCACGATCATGATGCTTTTGCTTGCGGCAGTGTAAAACGCGCGACCTTCCTCGTCCGCGCTGAGCGCTTTTTGCGCAAAATCGGCAAGAATCGCATCAAAGCCACGCTCGATTGCCCATGCGTAATCCGGTGTATGGTTATTCATATAGGCATCCCATTCAAAGCGCATAGCAATTGTGCGATTAAAGCCGAAGATGTCACCGGTATGGCGCAAAACGGGTGTTTCTGCCTCTGTGATGCGGGCAAGAACGGCTTCAAAGTAGCGGTCGCGGTCGCGTTCTACTTCGGTGAAGGTCATGGGTGGCAGCGTAGTGCGCACTTTGCGATAGGAGCGTGTGCGGAAATAGTCAAGAAAGGATTGTACGAGCTCTGTCATGGCCTTTTCTCCTTTTACAAAATTTTAGTCTCTATGCCGTGGGCGGCAAAGATCTCTTGCCGTGCGGTGGGTGTCTGCTCGGCATCAAACGGCGGTGCATAGACTTTGCCCGCCAGTGGATACTTGCTGCCCGCCATGCGGTTATAGGGGAGCAGCTCTGCATAGTGAACGCCGCATTCCCGCATAAAACGGCAGATGCCTTCTATGTTTTCTTCGGTATCCGTCACGCCGGGAATGAGCGGCACTCGCGTCAACAGCTTGACACCGCTTTCTGCTGCCGCACGGTAATTGGTAAGAATGGGCTCGTTCGTTACACCCGTGTAGCGCTTGTGCGTGATGGGATCCATCAGCTTCAGATCAAACAAGATCAGATCACATTCTCCCACGATACGGGTAAACGTATCCTGCATCGCATAGCCGGAGGTTTGTATGGCACGATTGGTCTTGCCGCGCAAAAGAGAGAGACACTCGTAAAGAAAATCAGGCTGCGCAAGCGGCTCTCCACCCGAAAAGGTGATGCCGCCGCCGGCGCGGTTCAGCGTATCAAAATGGCGTGAAAGCCGCCCGACCAATGCCGCCGCCTCAATATCCTCGCCCGCGGCGCGTATCAGCCCCCGTGGGCAGGCATCGATCGATGCTGCGCTCAATTTTCCGTTCCCCGCTGCGAGGCAAGCACCGCAGGAAAGACAGCCGTTCGGCGAGCGCAGATATTCCTGCACGAAGTCTTGCCCCTCCGGGCTGTGACACCAGGCACAGCGTAAGGGGCAGCCCTTGAGAAAGACGGTGGTGCGAATGCCGTCTCCATCAAAGATGCTGAATTCTTCAATGGAAAAGATGCGTCCTTTCAAAAAAATCCCCCCCTTTTCACCTTCATTATAGTGCAAAAGGGGTTGCAAAATATAGACTTTTCTTGTATAATATAAGACAAAAATAAACTTTTTGAGAGAGATGCCATGTTCCACCAGCCGCACAACACCTTTGGCTCGCATATCTATAATGCCGCCCTCTATACCGATGCTTGCTATCCCGCCCATTTTCACAAGAGCTTTGAGCTGCTGTATGCACGACGGGGCAGTAACACCGTATTTGTGAAGGAGAGACCCTACCGTCTGCGAGAGGGCGATTGCTGTCTGGTCTTTCCGTATGAATCGCACGCCTTTCGCGTGGAAGAGGGGACTGCGCTGTTCGTTTCGGTCTTTTCGGGCGAATACGTGCCAGAGCTGCACGCGCTTGCGCAAAAGCAAAGTCCGTCTGATCCCGTCTTTCGCCCCGGTGAAGATGTGCGCACCTTTCTTTCTGAACGGTTTTTTTACACCGGCGAGCCGGATGCCTATACCCTGCGCGGTGCGCTGTATTTGTTATGTGCCGATTTCTTCAAGCAGGTCACCTTTGCCCCACGACAAAAGCGGGATGATCTTGTGCTCTCGATCATTCGCTATGTTGAGGATCATTACCGTGAGCCGATCACCGAGCATACGATGGCCGTCGCACTCGGCTACCATGAGCAGTATCTCTCGCGTGCCTTTCGCTCCGTGATGCAGATGAATTTTCGTGATCTTGTCAATCAATACCGGTTGGAGGATGCGCTTGCGCGCCTTTCGCGTGGCGGTGTGACCGTTACCCAAGCCGCACTTGACAGCGGCTTTCAATCGGTGCGCACCTTCAACCGTGTACGGCGAGAGGCAGAGAAGGGAAAATAAACAGAAAACCACCCGCATTTTTTGCGGGTGGTTTGTCGCTTTACTGCTTTGGGAAGCTATCCTTCAAACCAACGGTGCGGTTGAAGGTGTTTGCATTCTTGGTGTCAACGGTGAAGTAGCCTGTGCGTACGAACTGGAAGTGGTCGCCCGGCTTGGCGTCAGCCAAAGCAGGCTCAAACTTGGCACCGTTCAGTACAACGCGGGAATCGGGATTCATTACATCATCATAGGTCTGGCCATCGGGCAGGTTGCCGGGATCGGGAACGGTAAAGAGACGGTCATAGAGCACGGCGGTCGCGTCGATTGCGTGCTTGGCGGAGAGCCAATGAATGGTACCCTTGACCTTGTGGCCGTCAGCCGGGTTGCCGCAGCCGGTCTCCAGATCGGCCGTGACATGGATCTCGCGAATGCTGCCATCCTCGTTCTGTACGATCTCGCCGCAGCGCACGATATACGCACCCATCAGGCGAACCTCGCCCTCCGGCTTGAGACGGAAGAACTTGGGCGGCGGTACCATGGCAAAGTCATCTTGGTCAATATACAGCTCACGCGAGAAGGGAACGGCACGCGTGCCCGCCTCGGGATCCTGCGGGTTGTTCGGCAGATTAAAATATTCTACCTTGTCCTCCGGGTAGTTGTCTACGACAACCTTGATCGGGTTGAGCACGGCTACGCGGCGGGGCGCGGTACGGTTCAGCTCATCACGGATGCAGGCCTCCAGCAGGCCGAGCTCGACCATGCTGTTGGACTTGGCTACGCCAATGCGGTCACAGAAGTCGAGAATGGAGGCGGCGGTGTAGCCACGACGGCGCAGACCGCACAGGGTGGGCATACGCGGGTCATCCCAGCCGTCAACCAATCCGCTCTCCACCAGGTGACGGAGAAACCGCTTGCTCATCATGGTGTAGGTCATGTTCAGACGGGCAAACTCGATCTGACGAGGCTTGACCACCGGATATTCAAGATCTACGTTGTCGATGACCCAGTTATACAGCGGGCGGTGGATCTCATACTCCAGCGAGCAGAGCGAGTGAGTAACCCCCTCAAGGGCGTCCTGGATGGGGTGGGCAAAGTCGTACATCGGGTAGATGCACCACTTGGTGCCCTGGCGGTGGTGCTCAATATAGCGAATACGGTAGAGCACGGGGTCGCGCATGCAGAAGTTGCCGGAGGCAAGGTCGATCTTGGCGCGCAGGGTGTAGCGCCCCTCGGGGAACTCCCCATTCTTCATGCGCTCAAACAGATCAAGGCTCTCCTCGATCGGGCGATCACGGTAGGGCGAAACGGCCGGGTGTGTCAGGTCGCCGCAGTATTTCGGGTCACGCATCTGTTCGGCGTTCAGCTCGCACACATAGGCAAGCCCCTTCTTGATCAGCCCAACAGCCAGCTCATAGTCCTTTTCAAAATAGTCAGAGCCATAGTAGAAACGGTCATCCCAGTCAAACCCCAGCCAGTGAATATCCTCCTGGATGGCGTCAACAAACTCGGTGTCCTCTTTAGCGGGGTTGGTGTCGTCCATACGCAGGTTGCACAGGCCGTTATACTTGCGGGCCGTGCCAAAGTCAATGACCAACGCCTTACAGTGGCCGATGTGCAGATAGCCGTTCGGCTCGGGAGGAAAACGGGTATGGATCTTCAGTGAGGGGTTCTTGCCGAGATCCTCATCAATGATATCGTGAATAAAATTGGATCTTGTCTCTTCCATGTATGGTTATTCTCCTATATACGGATTGTATTTTTTCTCTCGTTCTATGGTGGTTTGCGGCCCGTGACCGGGGTATACCTTGGTGTCGGGTGGCAGCTTGCCAAGCTCACGCAGGGAAGCCATCAGCTCGCTTGTCCGCCCGCCGGGCAGGTCAGAACGGCCAATATCACCGGCAAAGAGCGTGTCGCCCGAAAGCAGAATGCCGGGGGCGTACAGGCACATACAGCCGGGCGTGTGCCCCGGCGTGTGCAGCACGGTCAAGTATTCGTCTCCTACCGCAATCGTGTCTCCCTCGCGCAGCAGCTGCTCGGCAGGGGCTGTGCCGCCATCGTGGCCGGTAAACAGGCGATAGACATTCTTCTCACCGTCACCGAGCGCTGCAGCATCTGCCTCATGCACGGCAAGCGGTGCCCCTGTTTTCTCACGCCAATCGTCGACTGCCAGCATGTGGTCAAAATGCGCGTGGGAAAGCAGAATTTTGTCAATGGGCGGCAGGCTCTTGCCCCGCTGTCGAAACACCGTGTGGAAATCAACAGACGGATCTAACACCAGCGCGTGCGTTTCGCCATCGTCCATGATCAGATAGCAGTTGGATTCATAGCCTCGTCCGCCGTAGCATTCGATCTTCATCCGTCTTTTTCCTTTCTTGTTACTATTTTGTTATTATACCACGTTTTTTTGCTTTTGTCTACACCCGCGGCAGAATTATTTTCTATCGCGTAAAAACCGATTACGGTTGCAATTTTTTCCTTGGCGTGTTATAATCAAATTTGGAGGTGCATGCCATGTACGAATATATCAAGCAAATCGAAAATAACCTTTCAAAGGAAGATAGAGAATTTCTCAAATCCGTTTACGCTCCGCGTGTGGTTGCGGTGCCTCCCTCGGACGCTTGCCGGAGCATGTGCGTGACGCCCGATGGCGAGATTCGTATTTACGGCGCGTTGGATAAAAAAGAACCGACCGACGTGGGCAAACCGGTCTACATTGCCTCGCGTGACGGCGGCCTGACTTGGAAAACACATTTCACGGAAGAAGGAACACTTGGTCCCGCTACGCGAAATCCGAGAACGGGGCGGTGCATTTCGGTCTATCCGAGCGAATTTCGCCCGGAATGGAAGAAAAGCATTGGTCTGCCAGGTACTTGGGCGGTGCTCAACGACGAAGGCTTTGACGACAAGAACAATCGCACGGTCAAGCTTACGGATCGCCTTGTTCACGTTCTCAAACTGCCCTATTATCTGGAAAGCTGTAGCCGTTGGCTGATCGTTGGAGAATATACTTACCCCGATCACAGAAAAGAGATCGTTACCTTTTATTCCGACGATGACGGCGAAAGCTGGCAGGAAATCGCGATGCCCAAAGCGGCACCGCTCTTTGAGGTCAAGCCCCCGCACAAGGGCACGCGGTGGCAGCAATATTCGGTCGAGCCGACTGTGGTTGAGCTGTCTTCGGGAGAGCTTGTCATGTTCGTCCGTACCTCGCAGGATTACTATTATCGTTACCGCTCGCAGGATCATGGCACAAGCTGGGAAGGTCCTACGCAAACCGATTTTCACGGCACGATCACCATGCCGGTGCTACAAAAGCTGTCGGATGGGCGCATTGTCTTTTTCTTCTGTAATACCCAGCCCATGCCCGAGCTTGACCTGAACACGGTCTTTCCCCCGCTTGGGGCAGATGAGGTCAACGGCATTTGGGAGGACGTATTCACCAATCGGGATGCCAACCATCTTGCGATCACCGCAGATGATATGCGTACGTGGCAGGGCTTTCGTGAGCTGTTTTTGAATGAGCTGCGTAACGATGCGGATTTTCGCTCGGTTGGCGGCCGTAATTCGAATGATAAAAGTGTCCACCAGGCACAAATGCTGGAGCTGCCGTATAACAAGCTGCTCGTTCACTTCGGGCAGAATGTCAGCGCGCGCAAGGTTGTCATTCTTGATCTTGCTTGGCTTTATGAGCAGGAACGGGAAGAGGATTTTCGCCTCGGTCTTGGAAACCTCTCTACGCAGATGTACCTCAAAAGCAACCTCGGCGGCTTTCACGGCTTTTCCGGCCATTGTGCCTACAACCGCACGAACGGCGCTTTGCTTGTTCCCGACCCGGCAGGAAATTTTGAAGAGGTGCTGCAGATCTGCCGTGTAGAGGATGAGCGGCTGGTTTATCAAAAGCAGGGTGCTGTATGGAACTTTCCTGCTTCGCCTCAAGGCCGGGTAGAGGTCAGGCTTTCCGTGCTCGGCAGCGGCGTTCGACTTTCGCTTTCTGACCATTGGTTTAACCCTGCTGATGAGACGGTAGCAGAGGGGGCACATGTCAGTCTGCCCATCACGCATAGCGAGGGGTGGATGACCGTTGTGCTATCGTATGATACCCAAGCCGGCACCGTTTTTGTGACGGCGGGAGAGCAGCGCTATGAGCTGCCCCTGCAGCAGACCGCGCCAAACGGTCTTTCCTATCTGCACATACAAACCTTGGCAGAGGAGGAAGACCCGAAGGGCACGCTGATCAAGCTTTTGAAAAAGTCCGTATAGGAGAAGATGATATGATCGAAGTAAAGGATCTCTATAAAACCTACCGCCCCAAGCGGGGGCTGCCGGTACGTGCCATTGATCGCATCTCACTTACCCTGCCCGATACGGGCATGGTCTTTCTGCTTGGCAAATCGGGTAGCGGTAAATCCACCCTGCTCAACCTGCTTGGCGGGCTTGATCGGTATGACAGCGGCGATATCATCGTCAATGGCACATCCACCAAGAATTTTCGGCAGGTGCATTTTGATTCCTACCGCAATACCTACGTCGGCTTTATCTTTCAAGAATACAATCTGCTTGACGAGTTTACCGTCGGCGCGAATATCGCGCTCGCCATTGAGCTGCAGGGCCGCCGCGCAGAGGACGAGGAGATCAACCGTATCCTGCGCGAGGTAGATCTTGTTGGCTACGGCAACCGCCGCACCAATGAGCTCTCAGGTGGGCAAAAGCAGCGTGTTGCCATTGCGCGTGCGCTGGTGAAGCGACCGGATATCATCATGGCAGATGAGCCAAGCGGCGCGCTGGATGCCGCTACCGGCCGCGCCGTGTTTGAGACGTTGAAAAAGCTGTCTGAGAAACGATTGGTGCTGGTTGTTTCGCACGACCGCGAATTTGCCGAGACCTATGGTGATCGCATCATCGAGCTGGCGGATGGTCGCGTGATTGATGACCGTACAGCGCAGGAGGGCGAAACGGCGGCCACCTCCACCGGGTTGACCTATACCGAAGAGACGGTCGAGATTCCTGCGGACTATCAGCTGACAGAGGAGGATCGCCTGGCGATCAATGCCTATCTGCGCGATCGTCAAGGGGGAAAACTGCATGTAGCCGCGCCAACCTCCCGCTTTGTCAAAACAGAAGAGTTTGTTGATGAAACGGAAGATGTATTTGCACAGGCAAGAAATCAGAATCGAGAGTTCCGTCTTATCAAATCCCGCCTGCCAATGCGCTCTGCCTTTCGTATTGGTGCCAGCGCACTTGGGCATAAGCGGGTGCGCCTGGTATTTACGATTTTACTGTCGGTCGTGGCCTTCATTCTGTTCGGCCTTTCGGATACCATTGCGTCGTATGATCCGATTCGCACGATGACATCCTCGTTGGTAGACTCGGGCGTGCGGCACGCCTCGCTGATGAAAACGCAAAATTATACGGCGTTTTCCTTGACAGAGGCGGATCTTGCCACGCTGCGGACGGATACCGGTCTGCCCCTTGTGGGCGTTTATACCCCCGTAGACGGTATGAGTCTTTATGGCACCATGGATGCAGAGAGCGAGGGGTACGCAGCCCTTGGTATGCTGACAACCGATTCGCTTTCCGGCTTTGCCGAGGTCACCCAAGATGGCATGCGAGAGATGGGCTATGACTTTGTAGCCGGTCGCTATCCGGACGGCGGCAAAAACGAAATTGCCCTCAGCCTCTATGTCTACGAGCTGTATCATGCCTGCGGCTATGCCGCGCCGGGAGAGGAGACCTATCAAGCCATTGCCAATTACGACGATCTGATCGGAAAAACGCTTGCCTTTGCGGATGGTGAGGCATATGCCATTACCGGCATTTTTAACAGCGGCTTTGATATGGAGCACTACGCCCTTCTGCGCGAGGATATGGAGGAGATGACGACCGAGGAAATGCTCGGTGCCTTCATCCTGCTCAATGAATTTTCCTATGATGTCGGCTACGGCTTTACGGGTGCCGCCTGTGTGGGTGAGGGCTTTCTTGAACGGTATCTTTCCGTGCATCCGCATGTTGCCCCCATGCGCGGCAATACCTATTTATCCAAGACAGAGGGAGAGGTGTATCTTTCTCTGCACGCCGACCGCGTTGCGCCTCTTGCCCAAATCGGTAGTCAAGAGGTCGTATGGCTAGACGGCACAGCGCGCACATCCCTTACGCCCGGTGAGCTGGTCGTGCCGCTGGCGGGAATGGGTGCTTCCGCTCCGGATGTGCCGGATATGACAGCGGGAACAGCAGAGAAGTGGGCAGCGTTTTTGAAGGAGCACAATGTGCTGGATGCCATTACCTTTGATGAGGACAGCTGGGAGCCCATGACGGTTGGCAGCTACCGTATTGTAGGATTTATCATGCCAAACGGGGAATATTCCGAGAAGATCAACACGCTCTACTGCGCGGAAGCGGATTACGCCACCTTTGTGGCGGACACCGGCATTTACGCCTATGCTGCTGCACCCATGCCTACCGAGCGTGCTGAAATCGATGCCCTTGTACGGTATGTCTATGCCAATGCAACCGAGGAGGGAACAGGCTATGAGCTGCAAAACGGTGTTTCCTACCAGATCAGCATTACAAGCAGCCTGTTGGAGATCCTTGGCGTGGTGTTCTTCTATATCGGTGTCGGCTTCGCCGTCTTTGCGGCACTCTTGTTCTCCAACTTTATTGCCACCAGCGTCATTTACAAGCGACGCGAGATCGGCATTCTGCGCGCCATCGGCTCTCGCTCGGGCGATGTGTTCCGCATCTTCTTCTCGGAGAGCTTTATCATTGCCATGATCAGCTTTTTAGCATCCACACTTGGCACGCTGCTCATATGCGTTGTCATCAATGGTATCATTCGGCAGAATACCGGTTTGCTTGTGACACTGCTGAACTTTGGCATTCGTCAGGCCCTGCTCTTGTTTGCCATCAGCCTCGGCGTGGCCTTGGTCGCCTCCTTCCTGCCTGTTTGGCGCATCGCCTCCAAGCGGCCGATCGATGCGATCAGAGATCGATAACGCAATAAAAAAGAGAAACCCGTGGGTTTCTCTTTTTTATATGGTTGGCAGATCAGCACACGCCTTGCCACTTCATAGCTTCCGCTACCTTCAGGAAGCCTGCAATGTTTGCGCCGGCAACCAGGTCGCCCTCCATGCCATATTCCTTGGCAGCAGCAACAGAGGCGTTGTAGATGTTCTTCATAATCGCCTTCAGCTTTTCGTCAACCTCCTCGGCCGTCCAGCTGTAGCGCATCGAGTTCTGCGACATTTCCAGACCGGAAACCGCAACACCACCGGCGTTGACCGCCTTAGAGGGAGCAACAACAAGCCCCTTGCTCTTCAGGTATGCCATAGCCTCGTTGGTGGTCGGCATATTGGAAACCTCAATGTAGTACTTCACGCCGTTGGCAACGATCATTTCTGCCTCTGCCACATCAACCTCGTTCTGGGTTGCGCAGGGCATAATCACATCCACCTTCTCGCCCCAGGGCTTCTTGCCGGCAAAGAAGGGAACACCGAATTTGTCAGCGTAGTCCTCTACACGATTGCGACAGGAATTGCGCATTTCCAGCATAAAGTTGACCTTTTCCTCGGTGGAAATGCCGTCCTTATCATAAATGTAACCGTCCGGGCCGGAGAGGGTAACGACCTTGCCGCCCAGCTCGTTGATCTTCATAACCGTGCCCCAGGCTACGTTACCAAAGCCGGAGATGGCAAAGGTCTTGCCCTTGACCTCCTCGCCAAAGGAGCGAAGAACCTCCTGCGTGTAGTAAACGGCACCAAAGCCGGTTGCCTCGGGACGGATGAGAGAGCCGCCCGAGGAGATATGCTTGCCGGTCAGTACACCGGTAAACTCGTTCTGCAGTCTCTTGTATTGACCAAAGAGATAGCCAACCTCACGCGCGCCAACGCCGATATCACCGGCGGGCACGTCGGTATCCGGGCCAATATACTTGGCAAGCTCGGTCATAAAGCTCTGGCAGAAGCGCATAACCTCGCCATCCGACTTGCCCTTCGGGTCAAAGTCAGAGCCGCCCTTGCCGCCGCCCATGGGCAGAGAGGTGAGGGAGTTCTTGAAGGTCTGCTCAAAGCCAAGGAACTTCATAATCGAGGCGTTTACCGAGGGGTGGAAGCGAAGGCCGCCCTTGTACGGGCCGATGGCAGAGTTGAACTGTACGCGGAAGCCGCGGTTCACCTGCACCTTGCCATGGTCATCTACCCACGGAACGCGGAAGGTAATCATGCGTTCGGGCTCTACGATTCTTTCAAATATACCGGCCTCGATCAGATCGGGGCGGCGCTCGGCAACCGGCTCAAGTGATTCAAACACCTCATATACAGTCTGCAAAAATTCCTTTTCGCCGGGGTTTCTTTTCTCGGTCTGCTCATAAACGCCGAGAAGGTATTTGTTTGTCAGTGCCATGATTTATTCTCCTAAAAATCAAGATGCTATTATTATATACGCATAAATGCCATTTGTCAATATAAATCATGCAAAAAATAATAAAAAAATGCAAAAAAACATGAAAAAATGAAACAAATGAAATCTATTCTTGCAAAGAGAGTGCAAGGTCAGGCTCGTTTTTGACAGAAAAGACCAACGCATCTCCCTCAGCATGCAGGAAGATGTGATCACCACGGCGAATGCTGCCGCACAGCAGACGGTCAGAGAGGGGGTCTTCTACCTCTGCCGTCACGCGACGGCGCAGCGGCCGCGCACCGTAGGCCTTATCATAGCCGCGCTCGGCAAGCAGAAGAACAGCACTCTCGTCATACTCCAGCGTGATGCCGGCAGATGCCGCGCGTGTGCGGCTTTCCTCTAATAAAAGGCGCACAATGGCAGCGCACGCCTCGCTGTCCAGCGGCTTGAAGGGAAGAATATCATCAATGCGGTTGAGAAACTCGGGACGAAAGCTGCTTCGCAGACTCTCGTGCAGGCGGGCACGCGCACTTTCTCGCTCTCCGTCGTCACCAAAGCCGAGGTGGTGTGTTTCGCGTGCGCCGACGTTGCTCGTCATAATAATGACAGCATTGGAAAAATCGGCACGCTTGCCTTGCGCGTCGGTCAGGCTGCCGTCCTCCAAGATCTGCAACAGGATATTCAACACGTCCGGGTGTGCCTTTTCAATCTCGTCAAACAGCAGCACCGAATACGGGCGGCGGCGAATCGCCTCGGTCAGCACGCCGCCTGCCTCGTATCCAACGTAGCCGGGTGGCGCGCCGATCAGGCGAGAGACGCTGTGCTTTTCCATATATTCCGACATATCTATGCGAAACAATGCCTGTCGCTCGCCAAACAGAACCTCGGAAAGGGCGAGTGAAAGAGCGGTTTTCCCCACACCCGTGGGGCCAAGAAAGAGAAAGGAGCCAACCGGTCGCCGCGGATCCCGCAGCCCAAGGCGACTGCGGCGAATGGCGGCCGAGAGGCGGGAGATCGCCTCGCTTTGTCCGATCACACGTTCACCAAGCTCTGCCTCCATGCGGGCAAGCCGACTGCTTTCCTCCTCGCAAATGGATTCTACGGGAATCCCTGTCCATGCGGTTAGGGTGGCGGCAATATCCTCTTCGCCTACGCAGGGGGTGGCTGCTTTCTCTTGCCATGCCGCCTTTTTTTCTTCGTATTCCAAGCGCAATTGCCGCTCACGATCGCGTGCGGCGGCCGCCCCTTCAAAATTTTGCGCGCGGATGCAGGCCTCCTTTTCTTCGCCGACCTTCGTCAGGGCGTGGGTAAGCTCGTTTAATTGGCGTGGCTGTGTTTCAGCACGCATATGCATCCGTGCGGCCGTTTCATCGAGAAGATCCAGGGCCTTGTCGGGCAGGAACCGATCCGGCAGATAGCGGCGGGAGAGCGTGACCGCCGCGCGCAGCGCAGCATCCGAAAGGCGCAGCCCGTGATGCCGCTCGTATCGCTCACGCAGCCCTTGCAGGATGCGCAGGCTCTCCTCTTCGGTCGGCTCCTCTACCGCAAGCGGCTGAAAACGCCGCGCAAGTGCCGCATCCTTTTCAATATGGCGACGGTATTCTACCATTGTAGTGGCACCAATGACCTGAATTTGTCCACGGGAGAGCGCGGGCTTCATGATGTTGGCAGCATCCACCGCCCCCTCGGCTGCGCCCGCGCCCACAATGGTGTGCAGCTCGTCGATAAACAGAATGATCTCCGGGTGCGCCACCGCCTCTGTCATCGCGTTTTTCAATCGCTCCTCAAATTCGCCGCGGTACTTCGCCCCCGCGATCATGGAGCCAAGATCCAGCGAGACAATGGTTTTTCCCTTCAGCGAGGAGGGGACATTTCCCTCGGCAAGCAGCAGGGCGAGTCCCTCTACCACCGCCGTCTTACCAACACCCGGCTCACCTACCAGGCAAGGGTTGTTTTTCTGGCGGCGGGAAAGAATGCCGATCAGCCGCTCACTCTCCTTTTCTCGCCCGATCACAGGGTCAAGCAGACCGCGCCGCGCAGCCGCGGTCAGATCGTGACCGTAGCCTGCCAGCGTTGGTGTGGCGGAAAGCGTGCCTTTTTCCTTCTCGCTGCCCGCCTCGCGTTTTTCGGGAGCTGTCAGCACAGTCAGCTCGTTATGCAGCTCACCGGGGGCGATCCCTTGGGCAGCGAGCAGCTTGTAAGCGGCAGCGCCGCTTTCTTCCGTTATGCCGTACAGCAGGTGCTCGCTGCCGATATAGACCGCGCCGCCCCGCAGGGCGGCGGCGGCTGCATGCTCAATGATCGCACGCAGGCGTGGTGTCATGTCTGCTGCCGAGACGGGAAAGGGGCTGCCGCTACCCGCCGCGTCTAAAATGGCCACGCGCAGCCGCTCGGTGCTCAACCCGTGCGCGGCAAGCATTTCGGCGGCGGTGCAGCTCTCTTCCTCGCAGATGGCAAGCAGCAGGTGCTCGCTGCCTACATAGGTATGCCCGAATTCACGCGCCTCCTTTAAGGCATTGTTGAGAATGCTTTCTGCTTTTTTTGTAAATCTCTCCATGTTTTTCCTCCTGTCCCTGCCGTAGGGCGGTATGCTTTTTTTATCCCGCATGATGTGGCATGCTTGTGCGATTTTGGTAATCTCTTGTCAGGGCTGCCCACGTCTCGTGGTCTAACACACCGGATGGGGGCAGATGGCGATTGGTCTGGTAGGCGCGCAGGGCGCGTTGTGTCTCGGGGTCAAAATGTCCGTTTTGACTGATGGGGGGGATGGTCGCCATCGTCTCACGCATGGCATACAGCAGCGTTTGCAGCAGCATTACCTCGCTTCCCTGCGCGTGCAGGGCAAGCGGCAGTATGCCGCGCGGCAACAGCATGGGTGCGCTTGTGCGGGCAGCTTGTGCCTGTAGGAACTGGCGATAGATCTCCTGCCAGGTGGCAAAGTCCGCCTCTCCGCTTGGGGGAAGACCGTTGCGCTCTTGAAATGACGTAACCGCCCTGCGGGTTTCCTTCCCATAGATCCCGTCAATGGAAAGGCGGGGGATGCCGTCTGTTGCGTATGAGATCTCCAGCAGATAGCGCTGCAGCTCACGGATGGCGTTTCGTTGGTCTGTGAGATTGTACATCATGTGTCCTCCCTTTCTTCATTGACGGTGTAGCCCGGGTTTTGCCCCTCGCTTGTCTGGTGGGAAAGATATAGGTCATCGTATACACGTGTTATGGCGTTCCACACGGCGGCATTTACTACGTCCCGCACATCCGGCAAGCCAAACTGCTCTTCAAAGGCATCAATTGCCCGAGATGTGGCAGGGCCGAAGACACCGTCTGCCGTGATGCTTGGAATGGTAGGATAAAAGCGTGCGATATAGTTGAGATACTGCTGCAGCGCCCGCACCTCCTCGCCGGTGTCTCCCGGCTGCAGATTGCGCCCCGGGAAGGGGAGGGCAAGCCCGTCAAGCTCATCATAGGAGGTGGCGGCATTGAATCCGAGGTATACGTTGTACAGGCGATTCCAGGTCAGCTCGCCGACGACACCGTCCGGTGTTAATCCGTAGGCAGATTGAAACGCACGCACAGCGTTTTCGGTAGACGGGCCGAAGACACCGTCTACCTCCACAGACGGAACGGTTGGCAGAAAGTCAGCGACATAGCGTAGGTAGTATTGCAGAACCTCTACGCCTTGCCCGGTTGATCCGAGCGAAAGCGCAGAGGGGTATTGTGTGGAAATATCCGAAAGCGTCAACCCCTCCGAATACAGGTCACTCAAGCGTTTGACAGCGTTGTAAATGTACTGAATACGGTACCAGGTTCCTTCCCCCACAATGCCGTCCTCGCTCAAGCCAAAGACTCGCTGAAAGGTGCGCACCGCCTCCTCGGTCGTCTCACCGAAGGCACCATTGACGGGATAGATCTTCGGAATGGCGGGATAGTTGGTGGCAATGCGATTCAGACGATTTTGGATCAGCTCAACGTCAGGGCCGGAGCTGCCGCGCTGCAGGGGAACGGGCGGCACGCTGGCGGTAATACCGCGAATATCATTGGTCTTTACGATGTCGATATCGTCACCATAATAGTAAGTAAGGATCTCATAGGGCGTATAGCCCTGCTGTGCAAGCGAAAGAGAGCCCCATTGCGAAAGACCGGCGCATGTTACGCGATCCCCATCACAGTATTGTGCAAAAAGCGGCTCAATAAATCCCTGTCGCACAAGATAACTGTTAAAAATTTCGTCTACAATGTCGGATATGTTTTCAAAAATATCCCGCCCGTAATAAAAGGATTGGTCAAACGCGGTAGAATTGGTAATGTCAAAGGGGTAGCCGCGAGAGCGGTAGTATTCGGTGTACACACGGTTGAGGGCAAAGGAGATCTGCGCGTAGATATTGGCACGCAGGGCGCTCTCCGGCCAGGTGGGGTATATCTCGCTGGAGGCGACATTTTTGATATAGTCGGGAAAGCTGAGCGTCACATTTTGGGCGGGTGCGCTCGGCGCACCAAGGTGTACGGTAATGGTTTCGGGTATGTAGGGTGTGTTTGGCATGTGGCCTCCTAATATAACTGCTGCCCCGAGGTAAAATCGGTGTTCTCTGTGGGCGTGATTTCTTCACTTTCGTACGGTGGCTTTGGAATCAACTCTACCGGCTGTACCGAGTTGACCCCTGCAAACAGCGGCACCTCGCGGTTTTCATTGGTGTAAAAGCCGTCCTTTTGCGTCCGTATGCGGTATACGGCATAGGGGCGAATGCCGCCCGGTGTGAGCGAGCCGGCAGCGGGCGGTGTCTCCAAAATCAAGGTTGGTGTTCGGCCGTTTTCATCGGTCATCACGGTGCGAAGAAAGCCGCCGTTGCTTTCATCTACTGTCGTTACCGTTACCTGCGCACCGGGCACAGGCAGGGCATCTCCTGCGGTGTGCACGACAATAGTCAGCGTGCCCGTAGAACGGGTGGGGGAGGGGGAAGTAGGCATAGAGACTCCTTTCGTGAAAAAACATTCAATACAGCATATGCGCTGTCGGTGGATTGGTTATTATCGACAAAATTTTTCTTTTCTCGGGAAAAAGCGGGTTCGGTGCTTGACTTGCGGCAAAAAAACTGTTATAATAAACATGATTTATAGCCGTAGGGCAGACAAAAGAATAAAAGTAACAGTGTAGCGGAGGAAAAAACATGAAGGAATCCCTGTTCGGAGAATTGAGTATCATCGGCATGAAGGGCTGTGAGGGGTTTGTCGATCAAGTAAACTCCTATCTGACCGAGTGGCGCCGTCACGATGGCGACACCTCGTATGTGATCCAGGCAGATTGCCCGCGTTTTGGCAGCGGTGAGGCCAAGGGTCTGATCAACCATTCCGTTCGCGGTAACGATCTCTACATCATTTCCGATGTGTTCAATCACGGTGTTACCTACACCATGTACGGGAAACAGGTTCCCATGAGCCCGGATGACCATTATCAGGATCTGAAGCGTATTATCCAGGCAGCAGAGGGCAAGGCAAGACGCATTTCGGTGGTTATGCCTATGCTGTATGAGGGGCGTCAGCACAAGCGCTCCAGCCGTGAGTCGCTTGATTGCGCCGTGGCACTTCAGGAGCTGGTGAATATGGGCGTGAGCAACATTATCACCTTTGATGCGCACGACCCCCGTGTGCAGAATGCTATTCCGCTTTCCGGTTTTGATAACGTACGCTCCAGCTATCAGATGATCAAGGCACTTATTCGTGAGTATCCCGATGTTGATTTTGACCCCGAGAAGATCATGATCGTTTCTCCCGATGAGGGCGGTATGGCCAAGTGCATGTATTATTCCTCCATGCTCGGCATTCAGCTTGGTATGTTCTACAAGCGCCGCAATTATTCGATCATCGTCAACGGCAAGAACCCCATTGAGGCACATGAGTATCTTGGTCGCGACCTCAAGGGTAAGGATGTGATTATCGTAGACGATATGATCTCCTCCGGCGATTCGATCATCGATGTTGCGCTGCAGCTTAAGGAAAAGGGCGCAAACCGCATCTTTGTATTTGCCACCTTCGGCCTGTTCTGCAACGGTCTTGAGAGAATGGATGAGGCGTATGAGAAGGGGCTCTTCACGCGTATCTTCACCACCAACCTGGTTTACCAGATGCCTGAGCTGCTGGCAAGAGCGTGGTATGCCGATGTCAATATGTGCAAGTACGTTGCCTATATCATTGACACGCTGAACCATGACCAGACCATCAGCGGTCTGCTTGATCAGTCCAAGCGCATTCACACGCTGGTCAACAAGCATAAGGAAATGCTTTCCAAGTAATTTGCGTCGCGGTGCGGCGGCCGCGTGCCGCCGCGCCGTTTTTGCGTTATGCAAAAATAGTTTACAATTTTTCTCGCGATTTGTCTGTCAAAATGACCAAAAGCATCTTGACAAAATGCGCGTCTTGTTGTAAAATGTAATATGTATATTTTTGTGCCTCGCGCGTGCGCGCGGCATCGTGTGCGTTTTGCGCACGCAGTTCTTTACATACCAAGGAGGAAGTTATGAAATTCAGTAAGATCGTGCTTGCCCTTCTCCTGATTTTGGCGGTCACGGCAACCCTCTTCGCCTGCGCTGCAGGACCTGAGGAGCCTGCTGACGATCCCGCAGGTGAAGAAAACCCCGGCGGCAACAATCCGGGTGGTGACGAGTCGGGTGACGGTGAGACCGGCGGCGAAACCGGTGGTGAGACCGGCGGTGAGACCGGTGGCAATGAGGGCGACGAGCAAGAGCCTACCGGCGCATTTAAGCCGCTCTATCAGCGTACCTCTGCCGGCAAGTGTGTTGTTTCCGGCTTTGAGGGCAAGGGTGAAGGGGAGATTGTGATTCCCGCATCCTATACCATCGGTGATGAAGAGTGTGCTGTGGTAGGCATCAATGCCGGTGCTTTCCTCAATTGCAAATATATCACCTCTATTGTGATCCCCAATACTGTCGAGAGCATTGGCCTTGGCGCCTTTGAGGGGTGCGTGGCTCTTGAAAAGCTGACTGTTCCGTTTGTGGGCGGCTCGGCGACCTCCAACACCTTTATTGGTTATATCTTTGGCGGCGAGACCTTTTCCGCAAATGCAGATGTTGTTCCTGCGACCTTGACGACTGTTACCGTTACCGGTATCGCCCCCGTTTTGAATGAAGCGGGTGAGACCGAGAAGGCCGGCGCAACGAGCATTGCATCCTTTGCATTTGATAACTGCACGTCGATCAAAACGGTCAATGTTGGTGAGCATATTACCACCATTGGCTCCTATGCGTTTGCTCGCTGTAGCATTACGGCAATCAACCTGTCTGACAATGTGGCTGCGGTGGGCGTTGGTGCCTATGTCGGCTGCCCGGTTGAAGAGGCTGTGCTCCCGTTTGTTGGTGCTGATCAGACCGGTGCAGTTGGTTATCTTGGTCATATTTTTGGTGCTTCCAGCTATGCCCAGAACAAGGATTTTGTTCCCGCAACGCTGAAAAAGCTTTCTGTCAACGAGGGCTGCGCCACCATCGGTGCGGGCGCCTTTAATGATTGTACGGCGCTGGAGGAGATCAATCTTCCCACCACCATCATCAATATCGGTGAGAATGCGTTCACCAACACCCCGTATTTTGAGGCAAAGCCTGAGGGGCTGGTATATGTAGACCGTGTTCTGTATACCTACAAGGGCGAGCTTGGTGACAACACCGATATCGTCATTCAGGATGGTACTATCGCCATTGCCGGCGGTGCCTTTGCCGGGCTGCCGATCACCTCGGTGGTGATTCCCGATACGGTTATCAGCATTGGTGCTGCTGCTTTTGAAGGCAGTGCTTTGACCGAGATCGCGCTTCCGTTCGTTGGTGAAAACGCCGAAGCAACCGCCAATCCGCACTTCGGCTACATTTTTGGCGCCGCTACTGCGGATGAGAATGCCGCTTATGTGCCGTCTACGCTGAAGACCGTGACCCTGTATGACGGTTGCAAGACGATTGGCGAACGTGCCTTCTATGGCTGTAACACGCTTACTGCCGTGAACATCGGCAGCGGTGTCAATGCCATTTCTAAGGATGCATTCTTTGCGTGCACCAATCTTGCAAGCATTACGGTTTCTGCCGATAACACCTCTTACAAGAATGACAGCCAGCTCGTATACAACATGGCAGGCGATGATCTGATTGCCGTTCCCATGGCCATTACGGGCGATATTACGTTGCTTAACATTACCGAGATCGCTGACGGTCAGTTCCGCGGCTGCGTTGGCATTACCTCTGTTGTGCTGCCCGAAACGCTGACCACGGTAGGCAAAGAGGCGTTCTATGGTATTGAAAAGCTGACCACCGTTAACTTCCCGGATGCGCTGGTTAGTGTTGGCCGCGGCGCGTTTGATGGTACCGGTTGGTATGCCGCACAGCCGGATGGCGTTGTTTATACGGGTAACGTGCTGTATAAGTTCAAGGGTGAGTCGGGTGAGAATGTTTCTATCCCCGACACCGTAACCGGTATCGCGGCAGGTGCCTTTGCAGATTGCAATATTGTCTCTGTTACGATCCCCGCATCGGTCACCAATATTGGTGAGGGTGCCTTTATGAACTGCCAGCTGGAGTCGATCACCGTTCCCTTTATCGGTGCCGATGCCACCGGTGAGAACTACCCCTTCCTTGGCTATCTGTTTGGCGCTACCTCTTCGGTCGTTTCGTCGAGCTTTGTGCCCACAACGCTGAAGTCCGTTACGCTGTTGGAGACCTGTGACCGTATTGGTCATGGTGCTTTTGACGGCTGCATGTCGGTGGAAACGCTGGTTATTCCCGAGGATATTTCCTATATCGCGGGTCAAGCACTGCATCAGACTGCTTGGTTTGCCAATCAGCCTGCCGGTCTGGTGTATGTAGGCCGTATTGCTTATGCTTTCATCACCCCCGAAATGACCTATGATGAATATGAGGCTGCCATCAAGGAGCAGCCTGCTGATGCAGAAGAGCCGATTGTCAATCCTTACAATGTTGTTCTTCGTGCTGATACGATCGCCATTGCCGATCGCGCATTCCAAAACTCCGGCATTCGCAACATTCGCATTCCGGATGCAACGACGTATATCGGTGCGTATGTCTTTAGCGGATGCAAGGCAATGACCGCCGTTCGTATGTCCTCTGATTTGACCTATCTTGGCGAATATGCATTCTACGATTGCATCTCGCTGGAAAAAATCTATATTCCCGGTTCGATCGTGCATATTCCGAGCAATGCGTTCTATCGTTGCAGAGCGTTGAGAAACGTTACGATAGGTGCCGGCATCCAGTCGGTTGGTGAAAATGCTTTCTACAACTGTGATGTTTTGAATATCATGAACTTCTCCGGTACATTGGAGGAGTGGCTGGCCGTTGATTTTGCCGATGGTAATGATAAGCTGATCGGCGCGAAGTTCCCAATGTATGAATATGAGTTGGAAATTGAGCCCTTTGATCCCACCGAGGAGGAAGAGTAATTTCCATTCGCTTTCGCAAAAAACCACCAATGAGCATTGCTCATTGGTGGTTTTTTTGTGCTTTGCTTTCTGTCTTTCGTAAAAGGGAAACGCCTTTGTCCGTTGCGCGAAGATTGGAGAGAAAGCGTCGTCGCTGGTCCTTGCTGTGGGGCGCGTGCAGGGCTTGATGGATGGTTGATTGGATGCATTCCTCCGTTTGCAAGGCAACGAGCATGGGGTGATCGCCGATGTCACATTTTGCTGCGTAGGCGGCATAGTCGTCGATCTTGCCGCCATCGGAAAAGGTCATGGCGGGCACACCGGCCACCGCGGCGAACAGCAGCATATGCAGACGCGTGGCAATGACCAAACGCCCGTTTGCTTGCAGTAGGGTGATCCACTCTCCTGCTGTCAGCGGAGGGAGCCGTCGCGCGCACGGGATGCGCAAAATCGCTCGCCGCGCTAGCTCGGTATCCTGCTTGAGGTGCATACAGGCAAGCACCACTTGCAGTCCCTCGTGCCGTGCTATCGCTGCGCAGGCATCGATCACGGCGTTTTCTCGGCCTTGATCGGTATCCCCTCGTAGTGCCAGCAGGATAAACGGTTCTGTTGGAAGATTGGCGGGGAGCTTATCCGCCGGCTTGGTCCACAGAGCACCGTCCGGCAAAAGGTGCACAGGTGTTTGCTTTTGGCATAGACGCTGAAAACGGGCGACATCACGCGGTGTACGACCAAAGCAGAGATCGGCTGCGCGCAGCGCGCGACGGGTGATTTTCTCCCCCTTTTCGGTTAGCTTACCGATGCCCCCTATCACGATGACACGGCAGCCATGTCGTTTCGCGTATTGCATCATTTGCGTATAATAGAGAAGGGAACGGCTACTGGTTTCATTTTGCAGCAGATTTCCTCCCCCCAGCAAGAATATCCCGTTGTTCTTGCCGACCTCGCGCACACGAGAAAGCGCATACCTCCCGCAGGCGGATACCCCGTGTAGGCTTTGCGTGCTTTCCGGCGTGGCCGAAAGCACCGTGATCTCGCAAGCCCCCTCCCTTTTGAGCCATGCAATCAGATGAGAAAGAACCGTCTCGTCACCTGTGTTCTCAAAGCCGTAATAGCCGCATATGATAACAGGGGGAGCCTTGCGCTTCAATACAAAGCGGTAGGCGTGCAGTGCGTCCTCTGCCATTTGTTCGGCGCGGTAATGCTCTTCGATATAGGCGGCGGCAAACTGACCTGCCTCTTGCCGCCTTTTGTCGTCGCCTTGCAGCGCGGCAAGGTCAGAGAACAATTGCTCCTTGCAAAGAGTTGGTGCGCCACGGCAACAAAAGTTGCTTGCCTCTGCGTGCGGGGCAGAATCGGGTGAAAAGAGTGAAAGATATCCCTCGTCTCCTGCCAGTATGGTAGGCAGGCCGCAGGCCATTGCCTCCAGCGCCGCGCGTGAAACGCCAACAAACGTATCATGCTCGCGCAAAAGTGGCGCAACCTCGGTCACGCCTCCCGTCATGTGAATGAAATCATGCCCCAGTATGCCATGGATGGCATCTGCTTGTTCCTTTAGCGCGGCATAGCAGTTGCCATCCCCCACGATCGTCAGCCCTTGATACCCTACCGCAGCAAGCTGCGGTGCCAGACAAATCAGCGCTTCGGCCGCAGCGGCACGTCCTTTATCCAGACGGCTTACATGAATCAATCTACCGTTGTAGCTCTTCTCATGCTCGCGCGGATAAAAGACCTTTGTGTCAATGCCGTTGCGCGTCAGGGCGATGCGGTGTGGAGAAAGGCCGTAGCTTTCCATCAGATAACGGCGTATATCCTCGCTTACCGCCAAGGTATAATCTCCCCAGCAGCTCAATCTCCCCCGCCAACCGTCTGTGCGAAAGACCCAATGTGCCGTTGTCACCAGCGGTATATGCATACGGCGGCAAATAGGCGTGCACAGAAAGGCGGGAAGCCGTGCGTGTGCGTGTACAAGAGTGTAGTTCCCCGTACGAAGCAGGGCGTGCAGGCGATGCTTGGCATGCAGCCAGGCCTTTGGCGTGTGTGACGCCATATCGATCGTGTGATGGCATACGCCATCGCGTTCCAGATGCTCGGCATAGGTACCGCCTGCGCTGGCAATCTCTACCACAACGCCACGCGCGCGCAGCCCATGTATCAGCGCGGCAATATGTGTTTCTGCACCACCAAGGGCAAGGCGGTCGGTCAGCATCAAGATTTTCATAAAAATATCCTTTTTTTACCAATTGTAGAAAAAGAAATCGCCGCAGCGGAAAAGCCTGACGGATTTCCGCTGCGGCGGATGGCGATCATGCGATTAGAGAAGTGCGCCTTCTTCCTGCATAGCAGCCTCTTGACTGGCCTCTGCCTCTGCGGCAGCAAGCTGTACATGGTAGGCATCGATCACAGCGTTCTCCAGCTCCGCACGGAAGTTGGCGTTGATGGGGTGAACGATGTCGCGGTAGGTACCGTCCGGGTTCTTGCGGCTGGGCATCACAATAAAGAAACGTTCACGGGCGTGAATAACCTTGATGTCATGTACGGCAAGTGCATCGTCAAAGGTAACGGATACAACCGCCTTCATCGGTCCTTCGTCAAAAAACTTTCTGATCTTAATATCGGTGATCTGCATTGGCTTGTCCTTCCTCGTGGTTTGTATTTTTTGGTTGGTGACAGATACAGTATAAAAGAAAAATATGAATACAATAGAAATAGAAATGTACCGTTTTGTTAAACATCTTGGTCACAAATATTACGTTTTGAGGAAGAAGGTTGAGTGATTTTGTCGCTTTTGAATACATTTACGCATCCTGCTACGATGCGGGGAATATTCTCCCGTCGTAAAAGGATCTTTTTTGTCGGAATTGGTGGAATCGGGATGCAGGGGCTTGCGTTGCTTTTTTCTCGCCGCGGCTTTCTCGTCGGTGGCTCTGACCGTGCTCCCTCTGCGGGCATAGAGCGTCTGCGTGCGGCGGGGATCCCTGTTACCATCGGGCACCGAGAAGAAAATATTCGCGGCTACGAGCTGCTGATCTATACGCTTGCTGTTGATCGTGAAACGCCCGAGCTGGTAGCCGCCCGCCGCGCAGCAATTCCATGCCTTTCACGGGCAGATCTGCTTGGCTATCTGATGTCTGATTTCCCTGTGCGTATTGGCGTGGCAGGCATGCATGGTAAAAGCACCACCACCGCCATGCTGCATGCCGTGATGCGTGAGGCAGCCTTGTCGCCTACTGTCGTTTCAGGTGCTGCCATCAGCCCTGACGGCAGCGTGGCGCAGGAGGGAAGGGGGCGAATCTTTCTTTGTGAGGCTTGTGAATATAAGGATTCCTTTTTGTGCCTGTACCCCACCATAGCAGTCGTGCTCAATTGTGAATGGGAGCACCCGGATTATTTCAAAAGCTTAGATCAGGTCAAGGCATCCTTTCATACATATATGCGTCGCGCACAGCTGGTCATTCTGCCGGCGGATGGTAAGCAGCGCGATCTGCCCCCCACAAGCGGCATGCGCGTTCTTCGCTTTGGTTGCTCCCCGGCGGCTGACGCGCGTGCGGTAGAGGTCACCTATCAGCAAGGCTGTGCCGCGTTTAACTACTACTTTTGCGGCGTGTATCGTGGGCGTGTGCGTCTTGCCGCCCCCGGTGAGCATAACCTGCAAAACGCGCTGGCTGCTTTGGCGGTGGCCGAGGCCTGCCATCTGCCCTTTGAGGCATCTGCTCGTGCGCTTGCCGCCTTTTCGGGAACAGATCGTCGTCTCTCGCCGCGCGGCGTGTGGCGGGGGGTAACGGTATATGAGGATTACGCCCATCACCCCACCGAAATCCGCGCATCGCTTGCCACTCTGCGCCGCATGATGGAAGAAAAAAACCAAGGGGCGCGTCTCTTTTGCGTTTTTCAACCGCATACTTATTCGCGTACGGCAGCACTCTTTGATGATTTTGCAAAGAGCTTTTCTTCTGCCGATGTAGTCTTGCTGTTGGATATTTACGCCGCCCGAGAGAAAAACGAAAGCGGCGTCAGCTCGCAAAAGCTGGCAGATGCGATCCCACACGCCTGTTATATGTCGGATTTTGCCGCGTCTGCCGACTATCTTTCTTCGCAATGCCGCCCGCATGACCTGCTTGTCGTGATGGGGGCGGGCGATGTATTTCGTCTTTTTGAGCATATCCGAACCGAAGAGCCTTGTATTTCGGGAAAAGATGTGATACAATAAAAGAAAACGAGAAGGGGAGAGCGGGATGCAGAAAGAAAAAAATACGTTTTGTTTTCCTCTCCCTGTGCCCGTGCTCGCCGTGCTGCACCGCTTGCACATGGCAGGCTATGAGGGCTTTTTGGTCGGCGGCTGTGTGCGTGACTTTTTGCGCGGTGTGACCCCGCATGATTACGATCTGACCACCAATGCGCTCCCCGCTGATATGCACCGCATGTTTGCGGGATATCGCCTGATTGATACCGGCATCAAGCACGGCACGGTGACCGTGCTGGCAGACGGTATGCCCATTGAGGTGACGACCTATCGTGTGGATGGCGATTATCGGGACAGTCGCCACCCCACCGAGGTGCGCTTTACGGCCAATCTGCGCGAGGATGTCGCCCGCCGTGATTTTACCATGAATGCGCTTGCCTACCATCCTGATCTTGGTATGCGTGATTATGTTGATGGGTGCGCGGATATTGCCGCCCGCCGCATTCGCGCGGTGGGCGAGCCGCGCCGTCGCTTTGAGGAGGATGCCTTGCGCATTCTGCGCGCCCTGCGCTTCTCCTCGGTGCTTGATTTTTCGATTGAAGAAGAAACGGCCGTTGCCGCGCATGCCTGTGCGCATCTTCTCAAAAATATTTCGGCAGAGCGCATCCATGAGGAGCTGCGCAAGCTGCTTTGCGGGCAAAACGTACAGACGGTGCTGACGACCTACGCCGATGTGCTTGCTCCCGTTCTGCCTGCCTGGTATTGCGCGGCAAGGGGGGATTTTGCAACGCTCGCTGCACGCGTGGCTGCCGTGCCAAACGACCCGATTTCACGCTTTACAGCCTTCCTTTTGCCGCTTGGTGACGATCTTACCACAGCAGATGGCTTGATGGCAGACCTGCGCTTTGATCGCCGCACCCGAGAGCGGATCGGCAAGCTGCTGGCGCATAGAAAAGACCCCTGCACGGGTGATCTTGCCGCGTTGCGCCGCTTTGTCGCCGGTCTTGGCGGTGAGGATGCACGACTGCTGCTAGCTTTCCATTGGGCCTTGGCCGTGGCGGAGGGCGATCATGACCGTGCGGAATCGCTTACTCGCGCTGCCAAAACGGTAGAAGGGCTGCTGCAAAAGGGCGCCTGCTGCACGGTGCGTGATCTTGCCGTGCGTGGCGAGGATCTTGCCGCCCTTGGTTGCCCCACCGGCAAGCCGATGGGGGATGCCCTGCGCGCCCTGCTTGCCGCCGTGCTGGATGGTCGCGTAGAAAACGAAAAAGAACAGCTGCTTGCCTACTTTCAGGCACAGCAATAAAAAACAGCGTACGCAGTACGCTGTTTTTTATTGCTTATTTGTTGCGGTAATAGGCCGCCAAAAAATGCACAGCGGCTGTGCCACGGTAGCGATCGGGCAAGATCTTTTCATAGGCGCGGGCAAACAGTGCAAGTGCCTCTTTCGTTACGGGCGTGCTCGCAAGGGAAGCAACGATCAAAATATTCGGCGCATCCTGTACCAGATAAAAATCATCGGTATTGTTGCTGCCGCAGGGGTAGAAGGAGGGCAGGTCACCCCATGTTTTGTTCGGTCTCTCCTCCCATCGCAGGGCGCGGTAGTCAACCGTTTGCGAGGGGAGAGGGGAGACCCGCTCGATCGCTCTTGCTGTCTCTTCCACACGCTCAAGCGCGTAGTCGGCAACCGTTTTCATCAGCGCGGTATATCGCTCCTTGTATGCCTCCTCCGGCTCTGCATCGCGGCATACCCATAAGGCGCATTGCATTTGCTGCAGGGCGTATAGATGCCAGTAGCTGCTCATCGGCAGGGCATGGGTAAGTGCCTCGTCGCGAATGGTATGATAGGCATACAGCCAATGGTCATCGCCGCTTGCGCGCCAGGCGGCCAGATAGATCATCGGCAGACGGCAGTATTCGTGGTTGCCGAGTCCCGTTCCCCACATGGTGGTGTAAAGAGATGGACCGCCGTCCTCTCTCAAAAGATCATATCCGTTGTCGGCGGTCAGGTTTTTCTCACACCGCCGTGCCACACCCACCAGCACCGTGGCAATCTCCGCAGCCTCCCATGCGGTACATAGCGATGAGCGGAGATAGCGATAAAGTCCAAAGACCAGCATGGTGTACTGATCACGTGAGGAGTCCGGGTAGTGGCTCTTGCCATCCAAGGGTGACAGGCTGCGGGGGATAAACCCTTCGCTCTTCGCCGCCTGCGCGCAGCGCAAAAGCCCGCGTGCAAGGCGCTTTGCAAGCGTGGCCGCTTCTTCGAATCCTTCCCGCTCATAGCGACAAAGACAGGCGTCCAGCATGGTGCCACCGTCGATCATGGAGTCATCCAAGCCCGTGCCGTAGCCGCAAGGGTTGGGACGGTAGGCGGCAATCTCCGCGGCGGTGGGAAAGGCTTTTTCATCCCCGACCGTATGTCCGTAAAGCAGGTCGGTTTTTTCGTGTAGTGAGTACAAAATCAGATGATCCCACGATTGCAGGACATCCTGTTCCTTGGGGAGCATGGATTCAGTCCTCATAGATCCGCAGTCCCTTTCCCGCAGGCTTAAAGCCGTCGATCTCTCCACGGCAGAGCGCGCCAAACAGGCGGTGCCGCAGTCCCTTGTTTTTGCTCTCCAGCTCGTGCAGCAGGTTTTTCATGTTCTCCCGCTCGGTGGCGTGGTTTTCAGGGCAGAGAGAGGCTGTCACGGGCAGATAAGGCGCGTGGCGAACAAAGTACTCTACATCCTTCTCCTGCGCGTAGAGCAGGGGGCGAATGAGGTGCAGCTTGGTATTGGAAAGGTAGGAAACCGGAGAAAAACAGCCAATACGCCCCTCAAAAAACAGATTGAGCATAAAGGTGTTGACCACGTCGTCAAAATGGTGCCCCAGTGCCACCCGCGTGCAGCCCATCTCTACCGCCGCCGCGTGCAGCGCGCCGCGCCGCATGTTGGCGCAAAGCGAGCAGGGATTTTTCTCCTTGCGGATGTTAAATACGATCTCGGCAATGTCTGATTTCACCACGCGAAACTCAACGCCAAGCTCCTTGCAGTAGTTGTCTATCGCGGTGTAATCGGCCCCTTCAAAGCCCATATCCACCAGTATGCCGCAAAGCGAAAAGGGGATGGGGTAAAACCGTTGCAGCTCGCGCAGGGCGGTCAGCAGTGTCAGCGAATCCTTGCCTCCCGAAATGCCAACGGCAATGCGGTCGCCGGGGGCAATCATCTGATAATCATCTACTGCGCGTCTTGTAAAGCTGAGTATTCTTTGTATTTCCTTCATAGACCAAATGCCTTCTTCTTGCATAGAATGATACTAGAACATGCATGCCGTCCTTTGGGGCGGCCTTAGGAGTAAATATGGCTATTAAAATATATATTGACCAGGGGCATAACCCCATGAGCCCCAATACAGGGGCAGAGGGAAACGGCCTGCGTGAGCAGGATATTACCTATCAGGTAGGGCAGGAGCTG
>JAFTQX010000073.1 GCA_017462545.1 Clostridia bacterium | reverse complement strand
ATCGCATAGGGGAACTCCTCAACAGAGGGGAGCACGGGCAGCAGCGAACGCTCTGCCAGCGCGCCGTGGCCAATCTCACGGCGGCCGGGGCTGCGCAGAGACTTGGCTTCACCGGTCGAATAACCCGGCATGTTGTAGTGGTGCATATAGCGCTTGGAATCCTCGGTATCAAGACCCTCCAAACGCTGTGCGTCGCTGATCGGGCCAAGGGTAGCGATGGTCAGAGCCTGGGTCTGGCCACGGGTAAAGAGACCGGTACCGTGGGTGCGGGGCAGAACGCCTACCTCGGCAGCCAGCGGGCGGATCTCATCCATACGGCGGCCATCAACACGCTTCTTATCGCAAAGCAGCCAACGACGAACGATCTTCTTCTGAATCTTGTAGATCAGCTCGGGCAGAACAACCGTGATATCCGGGTACTTCTCTTCAAACTTTGCTACGATATCGTCCTGGATGGGCTGCATCTTGGCATCACGAACATTCTTATCGTCGGTATCCAGTGCTTCCATAACAGCAGTCTCGCAGTAAGCGAAGATCTCGTCAAACATATCGTGATCCAACTCACCAGAGGGATAGCTGAACTTGGGCTTGCCGATCTCTTCAACGATGGTGTTGATAAAGGCAACCAGCTTTTTGCACTCCTCGTGCGCCAGCATTATGGCGTTGAACATATCCTCATCGGATACCTCCTTCGCGCCTGCCTCGATCATAACGACCTTCTTCTCGCTGGCGGCAACCGTCAGCTCCAGAACGCTCTTCTCGCGCTCAGCAAGGGTGGGGTTCACGATAAACTTGCCGTCTACCATACCAATGAAGGCACCGGCGATCGGGCCGTTCCACGGAATATCGGAAATAGACAGAGCGATAGATGCACCGATCATAGCGGTGATCTCGGGCGAGCAATCCTGGTCTACCGACATAACGGTCAGCGTCAGGGCTACGTCGTTACGCAGATCCTTGGGGAAAAGGGGACGAACCGGGCGGTCGATCACACGGGAGGTCAGAATGGCCTTCTCGGTGGGCTTGCCCTCTCTCTTGGTAAAGCCGCCGGGGATCTTACCGACAGCGTACATCTTCTCATCGTAATCTACCGACAGGGGCAGAAAATCGATACCGTCACGCGGCTTGGGAGAAGCGGTGGCGCAGCACATGATGGCCGTGTCACCATAGCGAACGAGGCAGGAGCCGTTTGCAAGACCTGCAACCTTACCGGTCTCAACGACCAGCTCACGCCCTGCGTAGGTGTAGTGATAAACCTTGTAGTTTTCGAACATGACTTTGTTCCTCCTTAATTTTTTCCCCGATGACGGAGGACCAGCATTTAACAACGGGCGAAAGCACAAATCTTGCGCGCGTTATTAATTGCTAGTTCCTCATCAGCGGCTTTTTTCATGTTTTCAAAAAAGCACCAAAGCGGGAACGAAAAAAGCTCGTCCCCGCTTGGGTTATTTCTTACTTTCTCAGACCCAGCTTCTCGATGATAGCGCGGTAACGCATAACATCCTTATCCTGCAGGTACTTCAGCAGACTTCTTCTGTGGCCGACCATACGAAGAAGACCTCTGTGGCTGTGGTGGTCCTTCTTGTTGGCCTTGAGGTGCTCGGTCAGGGTGTTGATACGGTAGGTAAGAACCGCAATCTGCACCTCGGGAGAACCGGTATCGCCCTCGTGAGTCTTGTACTGCTCGATGATCTGCTGCTTAATTTCCTTCTGCATTTTCTTTTTCACCTTTCTGATGATTATTTTTTGTCCCCGCAATCTCAGGCAGCGGCAGGGTGAATCGGCGCATGGCCTTGCGGCGCACCGGAAACCCGCAGCCCGGGACAGGGTGGAACAGAGGTATTATACCACACTCTTTTTGATTTGTAAAGAGGAAAATAAAATTTTTTTATTTTTTTGCCTCTGCTGTCATGCCATCCGTCTCCGTTCCCCTCTCCCCACCGTAAGGCACGGAGAAAATCGTAAGGAACAGCACCTCGGCAAACAAGGCGTGCATCTCACGCAGCGGATGGTTGATATAGTTGGCCAGCAGCAGCGTGGTATCAACACCATTTTCCTGCAAGGCGCGCCATACGGCATAGCAGTCGGCCACCGGAATGCCCCGTTCCTGTGCCTCCCTTCTCGCAAGCTCCATAAACCGATCCATCCGTCCCTCGTTTTGCATATCGGCCGTCTTTTGCGCGTATGCAAAATAGATGTCAGCTGTCAAGGGGGAGCGATAGGTATTGAGCATGTTGGGCGAGAGATAGATCACATCCAGATCGTTTTTCTTGCATTGATCAAAAAGGCTGCCAAGGCTACGGCAAAAGACTTCCTCTTCCTTATTGACATCATTAAGACCAAAGCATGCGATCACCAGATCGGGATGATGAGAGAGCACATCTCGTTCAAAGTTTTCATCAGCATATGAGGCGCATTCCCCACCCACCGCGGTATTGATGATATTAACGGGAATACCCGGGAAGGTGCGGTTGATCATCAATCGCAGGCGATTGTGATAGACGGTATCATAGCTGTTGCCAAACAAACCGCCCACACAGCCGTGAGAAACACTATCCCCGACCACCACGATATTGATAGGGCCGTGCTGCTTGTGGAAATTGGTATCCTTTTTTACATATTCGCGAATCCGCAGCCCTTCCCCATTCGGCTCGGGCGGCAAGGCGGCGATCAAGGCGGGCAGCTTTTCCTCTGCTGCAGCCAAGGCTTGCTTTACTTCGATTGCGTACATATCAGTACCCTCACTTGTTCAGATCCAGAACAGGAAGATAGGCGCGGAAATAATCAAAGCCCGACCACAGGGTGGTAAAGGTCATCAGCCCCAGCATGACATAGGAGGCGTAAGGCACGCCGCCGTACACCGCAAACCACAGCGGCTCGAGAATGATAACGAGAATACCAAGCATCTGCGAAACGGTCTTGAGCTTGCCTGACCAGGCAGCGGCAATGACCTTGCCGCTTTGCCCTGCCGCTACCAAGCGGAGCGAGGTGACCGCCAGCTCACGGAACATGATGATAACCGTAACCCACACAAATACCGAGGAAAGGTAGGTGTAGCGATAGGTAAGCACCACTAAAGCGGCAAAGACCATAAACTTATCGGCCAACGGGTCAAGGAACTTGCCGAAATTCGTGATCAGCTTGAAGCGGCGAGCAATATAGCCGTCAAGAAAATCGGTAAACGAGGTCACGGCAAACAGCAGAGCGGGAATCACTCTGCCAAGGGTGCTGTTCATATCCATGGCGAGCACCGCCCATACAAAGAACGGAACAAGCAGCATACGCAACAGCGAAAGGGCGTTGGGTACATTCAGCGCGCTTACGCGCTTGGTTTCTTCAGCCATGACTTTTCTCCTTTATATCGCATCGCCCACCAGGTCATAATCCATCGCCTCCGTGATCTTTACGGAAACAAATTCGCCTGCGGGGATTTTTTCGTCTGCACGGAAATAGATCTTGCCGTCGATATCCGGGGCATCTGCCTCGCTGCGGCCAAAGTGCGTGCCGGCCACGGGATCGTAGCCCTCGCACAGCACGGTCAGCACAGAGCCGACCTTCCTTTGGTTGTTCTCCTCGCTGATCGGCAGCTGGGTGGACATAAGGATATCATAGCGATCCTGCTTGACCTGCTCGTCGATCTGATCGGGCAACTCAGCGGCAGGGGTGTCCTCCTCTGCCGAGTAGGGGAAGGCACCAAAACGGTCAAACCTTGCCTCCTTCACATATGTGCAAAGCTGCTCAAAATCCGCCTCGGTCTCGCCGGGAAAGCCGACAATGGCGGTGGTGCGCAGCGTAATACCGGGCACCCGCTCGCGCAAGCGGCGCACGGTCTCCTTGATCAGCGCGCTGTCGCCGTGACGGTTCATGGCGGCCAATATGGGGTCGGAGATGTGCTGCATGGGGATATCCATGTATTTGAGCAGACGGTCATTGTTCGCCAGCTCGTCGATCAATTCATCGGTGATCTTATCGGGGTAGCAGTACAGAAGGCGCAGCCACGGAATGCTCGTTTCCTCCGTGAGGCGGCGCACAAGCGCGGCAAGACGATACTCGCCATACAAATCAAGCCCGTAACGCGAGGTGTCCTGTGCGATGATGTTCAGCTCCTTGACGCCAAGAGCCTCCAGCTCCTTCGCCTCAGCCACGAGATCCTCGATCGGGCGAGAGCGGAAACGGCCGCGGATCAGCGGAATGGCACAATAGGTACAGCGATTATCGCACCCCTCGGCTACCTTCAGATAAGCAGTATAGGGCGGGGTTGTGAGAATGCGCTCGCCGCCTAAGGGCGAGGTCTCTTTATCGTCAAAGGCGCAAAAGCCACGCTCGCCGCGCTCAATGGCGGCAACGGCCTCGGCAATGCGGGATAGGCTACCAACGCCCACCAGCGCGTCTACCTCGGGCAGCTCTGCCAGCACCTGCTCACGATACCGCTCAACAAGGCAGCCGGTGGCAATGATGCCCTTTAAGGAGCGGTGTTCCTTGAGCCACGCGATATCCAGAATGCTGTCGATTGATTCCTGCTTGGCACTTTCAATAAAGCCACAGGTGTTGATAACGATGATATCTGCCTCTGTTTCATCCGGAGTGATCTCATACCCCGCGCGGTGCAGATTGTGCAGCATGACCTCGGTATCTACCAAATTTTTAGAACAGCCGAGAGAGACAAAGCCGATTTTTTTCATGGTTACTTCCTTTCTGCGGCCGAGAGATATCGGGCAAGGCGCGGCCGCAGGCGTGCCTCGTAGTAGATCAAAATACGGTCCAGCACCCGGTCATAGAGTAAAAATGCCGGGTTGGCAATGGCGTAAAGCGCAAGCAGCAAATACCACACATACGGTGGCAGACCAAACAGGTAGACCGAGCAAAGCTCGGACACCGTGATCACCGCATTAAAAAACAGCAGCTTGAGGAGCAAAGGGAGCGGTCGGCGCAGATGCTCGATAGGAAACTTCACCAAGGGGTACAGCCCGCCAAACATGGCGTAAAGCAGCGCAGGCTCCTTGCTTGGCAGCAGCAGCGCCGAGAGGATCGCTGTGCCAAAATAGATGAAAAGGCGATAACCAAGCGGCAGCTCGCGCACGGCAAAAAGCAGAAAAACGGAGGAGATGGCCACCACCGTCAAGGAAAGCACGTCAAGCAGCGCACCAAGGTACAAGACCACCACGGAAAGGGCGGTCAGCATGGCGGAAAGAGTCAGGCGCAGCAGCGCCGTATGCCGGTTGTTTTCTTGCTTTTTCATGGTCAGATGCAGCGAATGAGGTCGAAGCCAATGCTCTCGCAGCAGCAATCGGCACAGATGAGACCGGTACAAACATCGCAGGAGGAGCAGCCACCGGTCTGCGTATACCCGCCACGATCGTAGCGAGTGCTTCTGCTTTGCCCGTATGCGTTGCCAAAGCCGGCAAAGCGATTGCGCAGCATCTCTCTTGCACGGGCATATTCGGGATTGTTCGGATCCATCATACAGGCCGTCTCTACCTCACGCATGGCATCATTCTGCCAGCCGCGGCGCATCAGAACAATGGATTTCAGATAATGCCATTCTGCTGTGCGGGCGGCAGCAGGCATACGGTCAAGCTGCAGCTCGGCATCGGCAAAGAGGCCATTATTGATCTTTTGGCGGATCTCGGCAAAGGTGGCTTGGCCGTTGCCCGCGCTGCCCCCCTTGCGGGTGAGGATATCGTAGGCCTCGTTGATCTCCTTCATCTTTGCCTCAGCCTCACGCGCAGCCTGCGGGTCGGATGCAAAATGATCGGGATGGTAGCGACGCGCCAGCCGGCGGTAGGCAGCCTTGATCTCTTCTTCGGTGGCATCGGGCGCAACACCCAATACGGTATAGGGATCTCTCATAAAACAGGTTCCTCTCTCCTCTCCTGCGGCTCAAGAAAAGCAATACGATCACGCAGGCCGAGGTAAAGAATATTTTTGATAATATTGCCTGCCCCGGGATAGCGGTCATGCGGCAGGCGCAGAATGGCTTCTTCAAGGGAGAGCAGCTCGCCGCCAAGGGCGGCATAGGCGGCATGCCGTTCTCCTTCCTCAAAGGCACCGTTACCAATGTACAGATAAGGGTTGTAGTTGCCGTTCTTTTTATCCTTTTCATAATCCTCTGCCGCATCGGCAGCAGCCACAAAGCGACCAAGGTGGAAGCCGATGTCGTAGGCGATCTCTCGACCTTCCCCCTCCAGCTCGGCGGCAAAGAACTCGCCCAGCATACGGCCGGAGCAATCGGCAACGAGGTCAATGGACGAACAGCACGCCTTTTCCAGGGCAGCAAGCGCGGCAAGCTCCTCTTGCATCCGCTCGGCAAGCTGCGGCAGATTGGCACGGCGAGCGGCGCGGCGCAACACGCGCGCGGCAAAAAAGAGCGGGATACGAATAAGGCCACGGCGGTCTGCCTGCTCATCACGCACGCGGCCATAGGCCAGCACGGCAAAGGCACGGGCGGTAAACACAAGGGTGGGGGTTTCCTCTACGCATTGACGGCAGCGGCAGGGGTGCACCGCGCAATGAAAGCGGCGGGCCGTACACGAATCCCCCGTCAGCATCAGACGCACAAGGGCATAAAAGACAGAATCATAGGTCAGCGCCAAGGAAGAAAGACGACCGGTATGCTTTTGCATGGCACGACAAATGCCGCAATACAGGGCACGATAAAACGCGTGCTCCTTGACCAGCAGCTCCTCCGGAACAGGCTTTACATAGCCAAACATGACACTCACCTCTCTGACATATACCTTCATTGTACACCAAATGGCGTACAAAATCAAGCGTTTTCCGTAACGGAAATAAAAAAACGGTGAATGGACGGTAAATTTTTAGCACGATCAACTGCGGCATTGACTTTTTTTGCGTGTTGTGCTATACTGATAGCACCACTAAAAGAAAGGAGAGTACCGTCATGAACAAGCAATGCAAGCACGCCCTGTCGCTGTTGCTCGTCTGTCTGCTGCTCCTTTCTCTCTGTCTGCCCACCTTGGCAACCAATCACAACTGCCACCACGATAGCTGCGCCATCTGCCATGCGCTGGAGATCAGCATGCGCCTGCTTTTCGTGCTGTTGGTGACAATTGTTTGCCTGCCATACTGCCACGCCGCCGCGCGCGCCTTTCTTCGCATGCGGGCAGAGGGACGGTTGTTTTATACACCCGTGGTGCTGAAGGTCAAGCTTTCCGATTAAACATGTCGCTATATGGGACGGTCGGTTTTTTCCGCCCGCCCTTTGTTGCGCCATTTTTTACGGAAAGGATTGAATATAATGATAGAAATCAACGGAATTACCAAAAAATTTAAAAACGAAACCGCCATAGATTATCGCGACATGGTCTTTGAAACGGGAAAATCCTATATGCTGCTGGGCGCCTCCGGCTGTGGAAAATCCACGTTGCTGAACATGATTGCCGGCATCCTCTCTCCCGAGAGCGGCAGCATTCTGATCGACGGCGAGGACATGACCCAAAAAAGTCAAAAGGAAAAAGACCGCTTTCGCATTGAAAGGATCGGCTATATCTTTCAGGATTTCAAGCTGATTGAGGAGATGACGGTGCTGGACAACCTGCACATTCTGCGCCTGGAGGGGGTTGACACCTCGGACGCGGGAGACATTCTTACCAGCCTTGGCATTGCCGAAAAAAAGAATGCCAAGATCAAGCATCTCTCGGGCGGGCAAAAGCAACGCGTAGCCATTGCGCGGGCACTTGTAAAAAAGCCGGACATCATCCTGGCGGACGAGCCGACGGGCAACCTGAATTTTGCCATTGGCGAGCAGGTGATGCGTGAGCTGTGCGAGGTCTCGCAAGGCAAAACGCTGATTGCCGTGACCCATGATGACCGCCTTGCCAAATATTTTGATGAGATCATTGACATGAATGAGGTAACAGGCGGAAAAAGAGACCTTTTCTCGGAACAGGAGGGCAAGTGATATGCTGCGATTTGCTCTCAAAAACATGGCGATCAAAAGGGTGCAGACCATTCTGATCGTGCTTTCCATCGTCATCTCGGCCGGCATTGGTGTGCTTTCCTTCAACATTGCCAGCCAAGTGGATGACGGCATTACCGATAACGCGGGCTATTATTCGCTGATTGTTGGCCCTGCCGGCAGCGAAACACAGCTGGCCATGAACACCATGTATTTTGCCGAGGAGCCGCTTGGCACGATCCCCTACGAGGTGGTAACGCTGCTGCAGCAGGATCAGAGAGTAAGCTCCCTCATTCCGTTTGCCATGGCAGACAGCTACAACGGGTATGACGTGGTGGGCACGCAGGCAGCCTTTTTGCAATCCAAGACGCTGGCACGCGGAGACATGATGGAGGACGATGCTTCCATGCAGGCGGTTGTTGGTGCCAATGTTGCCAAATATTGCGGTCTGACGATCGGCGATGTCATTTACACCAGTCACTCGGTCGGCAGCACACAGACACATGAAAAGGGCATCACCGTGGTTGGCATTTTACAGCAAAGCCACTCTGCCTACGACAACGTGGTCTTTACACAGATCCGCACGCTGTGGGAGCTGCACGATCATGGTGAGGAGGCACACGAGGAGGATGAGGGACACGAGCACCACGGCACGGTGTGCGCGGTGCTGGTCAACACCAAGAATCCCGGCTATGCCATGCAGCTGACCAATGAGTATGACGGCAAGATCCTGACGGACGAGGAAGGAGACAGCCACACGCTGCAGGCCATTGAACCGATGGCTGTGGTGCGAGACGTGCTGAACGATGCCGACAATACCAAATATATCGTTTTCGTTCTTTGCGCGGTCATCCTTGTCATGAATATCATCATCATCTCCATCATCACGCTGCTGAACATGTACCACTCCGCTAAGGAGATCTCGCTGATGCGGCTGATCGGCATCAGCATGAAAAAAATCAACCTTCTCTATATTTTACAAAACGGTATGATCGGCCTACTTTCCACCCTACTGGCCTTTGGTGTTTCCCGCCTCTGCCTCCTGCTTATGAACGACTATGTTTCCTCTATGGGTGTCGTTTTGAATATCGGAAAGCTGTACCCTGCTGAAATCCTGATTCTTCTCGGTGTCTTCTTCATCAGCGTGCTACCGACGATGATCTGGACCTACTTCATGTCAAGAAAGGACAGCATCCATGAATAACACCAGCATTCTGCGTTCTCTGCTCTGTCTTTTGCTGCTTGCGCTGCTGCTTTGTACAGGCTGCGGCGGGCAGGAGGCGGGCGACGCAGTTACATTAAGCTTCAAGTCCGCTGCGCGCTATGCCGATCTAAAGCCGTTGAACGGCAAGACCGTGACCATAAACGGCTACATGGCTACCTCCTCCCCTGTTGACGGCTCGTTTATGTTTCTCATGAACCTACCCTATCAAAGCTGCCCCTTCTGCGTGCCAAACACCTCGCAGCTTTCGAACACGATGGAGGTCTACCCCAAAAACGGTGACAGTTTTGCCTACACCAATCAGGCCATTCGCGTTGTCGGTCGCTTGGTCGTGGCCGAGCGGGAGGATGAGCCGTTTACCGACATGTACGGCTATGAGTTCAACTACAAAATTGTAGACGCGACCTACACCATCATTCGCGCCGAGGAGCTTTCCGCCAACATGGGGCTTTGGCAGCAGATCGCCGAGAGTGATGTGATTACCGAGGTCTATGAGATGTATGATTACGTGAGATTTCTCTGCGCCTGGAACACCTATTTTGTCAACACCTACACCGATGCAAGCGGAAAGGTGCACACGGGATATTTCCTATATCCGAGCGATGCGCTTGCCTATATCACAACAGACGGAGCCCGATGGAACTACGGCTACAAGGATGGGTATTTTGATAGCTTGGTACAAAAAATAGAGGCCGTTGACAAGACCGCCTTTGCGGATCTGGTGCAAAACGTGCGGGATGCCGAGGCACTTGCGGCGCGTGCGCTTTCCGACCTGCAGGGCGGCAAGTACAGCACCACAAGCGAGCCGACCTATGTAGAAAAATTTGACTCCTACGACTATATCTATACGTTAGACAACGGCGAAGAGCTGAAGGCACAGATGAACGCGCTGTATGGTGCGTTCTCCGATTGGCTGGGTGCTTGGGAGCTGTAATCAAAGCAAAAAAGAACAGGAGCGTTGGAGCGTCACTCCAAAGGACAGTTTTCAAAAATACGGCATATCTCAAAAGAGGTATGCCGTATTTTGCATTTGTGGATACAAATGCAGTGCTTGTCAGGAAAATTGACAAGTTATAGGTGAACATAAAAAGGCTCCCTTGTGTAAAGGGAGGCTTTTATCGAGTAACGCTTAAACGTTTCTTTATAAATTGAGATTTTTTAAACAATCCACTCGTATTCGATATAGTCGGTTGCTATGTCGAGAGTGATATAAGTTTGGCTAAACAACTTGATAATCATAGATTGATATCCAACATAATGGTAAAGATATTCGAGTCTTTCCTTTTTAGCAATTTTTTCAAGTTGGGCATTATCAATACGGGAATAATCCCCTCTACACCAAGGCTTTTT
>JAFTQX010000072.1 GCA_017462545.1 Clostridia bacterium | reverse complement strand
GGTTAACGATGAGGTTCAGGTTCTCGAGACCAAAATACTCATCAATGATCTTACAATTGATGGTGATTGAACCCGTTCCGGGATACAGACGAAAGAGTGCAAAGTACTTCTTTATTCTGACGGTGCCGTAGAAATACGGCTTTGCGCTTGTATACATCTTCTCTTTCTCCCTTCAATCAGTCAATCACGGTGGGCTGCTGAGCCTGCTGGTTGTGCGTTTCGCCTGCGTAAACCTTCAGGCGGGTGATCGCCTTGGCACCGAGCTTGTTGTGGGGGAGCATACCCTTCACAGCGAGGTTCATTGCCAGCTCCGGCTTGGTTGCCATCAGGGTCTTGTACTGAACGGACTTCAGACCGCCGATGTAGCCGGAATGATGGTGGTAGTACTTCTGCTCCAGCTTCTTGCCGGTCAGAACTGCCTTTGCGGCATTGATGATGATGACGTACTCACCGCAGTCAACATGCGGGGTGTACTCAGGTCTGTGCTTACCTGCAAGGAGAGTAGCGGCGGCAACAGCGGTCTTGCCAAGCGGCTTGCCTGCTGCGTCGATCACATACCACTTGCGGGAAACAGTCTCTGCTTTTGCCATAAAAGTGGACATGGTTCTTTTTCCTCCAAAAATTTTTCTGACGGGCGCAATACGCCCATCTCTCGTTTTGCGAACGGTGATATTTTACCATATCCCAACTGACTTGTCAAGGGGTTTTTGAAAGAATTTTTGAAGAATTTAATTTAGCGCAAACTGATCTCTCGTTTTCTCTTGTTTTCTCGTTTTTTCTCTTGTTTTCTCACAAGTGAGGATGTCAAAAATTTTTCTATTTTTTTGTGCAAGATGACGATTTTTTGAAAAAACAGAGATTACAGCCCTTTACGGAGGTCGAGCGTGATGCTTTCCTTCTCTGTTTGCAGCTGACGCAGCTTGATGCCGGCAGACTTCAGCATGCGTTTGGAGATCAGTGTGCCGGGGGTATTGGCATACTTATCCGAGAGGTAGATAACCTCCTTAATACCGGCCTGAATAATGGCCTTGGCACACTCATTGCAGGGGAACAGGGCAACATACAGGCGCGTACCCTCTACGTTTCTGCCGCGCGCGTTAAGAATGGCATTCAGCTCGGCGTGCACGACGTAGCCGTATTTGGTATCCTCTGTTTTTTCGGCACTGCGTGACCAAGGGTATTCATCGTCCGAGCAGCCGTAGGGGAAGCCGTTATAGCCGGTGGAAACGATGCGATTGCCATCATCCACAATACAGGCTCCCACCTGCGTATTGGGGTCCTTACTGCGCTCGGCCGCCAAAAGGGCTACCCCCATAAAATATTCATCCCAGGTAATGTAGTCTTGTCGTTTCATTGCGTCTCCTTTTTTGGCGCGGGCGCCGTTATATTTACTATTATTATAAAATAGCGTGCGCTGCTTTGCAAGCCTTTTTTTCTTTTTTGGCAAAATTGGACACAACTCCCTGCATTTTTTCACTTTTTTCACAAATTGTTTATCGGTCTCCTATTGACAAGCAACCGCTTTTATGATATAAATAGTACGGAATTTTTAAGGAAGGAGACACACCATGAAGGTTTTGAAGTCGATGCTGGCATCGGTTTGGTTATTTGCCGTCGTTTATTCGGTTCTGTTTATCATCGCAATCCCTGTGCTTTGCTTGACGGCCGGCAAGAACATTGCGCTGATGGTGGTCTCTATCGTCATCATTGCCTTGGGGCTTCCTTCCATCCCCTTGGCTTGGATACAGTTTTCCAAGCTGATCTCCCTGCGCCGCATTACCGCCGCAATTGAGGAGGAGAAGATCTACGCTGTTGATGAGCTGGCATCTCACCTGCATCTTTCCCGCCGCTGTGTATGCCGCCGCATTCGCCGCATTCTGCGCCGCCGCATCTTGCGCGAATATTTCTTTGATGGCAACGTCATTCACCCGGCATATCGCTTGGGAGAAAAGAAAGATGCCGATTAAAAAACCGAAACGCACTGCGTTTCGGTTTTTTATTGTTACGCTTTGTGCTCCCAAAGGTAATCGGAGAGGTGAACAAAGTCTTCAGTTGAGAGCCGCTCACCGCGCACAGTGGCGGGAAAGCCGCAGGCGAGGACTGCCTCAGAAAGCAGTTCCTTGGAATACCCTTCCCCCAGTGCCCCGAGCGCGTTGACCAGCGTTTTGCGGCGCATGCCGAAGGCGGCGCGAATGACACGGAGAAAGAAGGCCTCATCCTTTGGCTGATAGAGCGGCTCGCGGTAGAGATCGATGCGGATGACCGCCGAGCTGACCTTTGGAGCGGGCATGAAACAGCCGGGAGAGACGGTAAAGAGCTTTTTGACCGTACCGTAATAGCCAATCACCGCAGTAATGGCACCATAATCCGAGGCACCCGGCTTTGCTGCCAGGCGGCTTGCCACCTCGTTTTGTACCATGACGGTGATGGAAGAAAAGCGCACACCGCATTCCAAAAGGCGCATGAGAATGGGGGTTGTGATATAATACGGAAGATTGGCGCATACAGCCACCTCGCGGCCTCCGGCTTCTTCGGCAATCAGGGCGGGCAGATCGACCTCCATGACGTCAGCATTGACCACACGGACATGATCGTACTCTGCCAGCGTTTTGCCAAGCACAGGAATCAGACCGCGATCGATCTCGATGGCCAGCACACGCTCAAAGCGCTCGGCCAGCTGCTGTGTCAAGCAACCGATACCGGGGCCGATCTCCAAGACCAGCATATCAGAACGGTCAGCACAGGAAGCGGCAATGCGTTCAGGCACGAACGGATCGATCAGAAAATTCTGGCCGAAGTCCTTGCGGAAGGAAATTCCCTCCTCCTCCATGAGGCGACGTACAACGGATGGGCTACATAAATTCATAAATTCTAAAAATCCTCTTGACAAATCAAAATCAGTATGGTAAAATAATCATGTTCGCTGGTGTGGCTCAGTTGGTAGAGCAGCTGATTCGTAATCAGCAGGTCGCCGGTTCAAGTCCGGCCATCAGCTCCAAGCAAAAACGCATTCGTTTGAATGCGTTTTTGTTTTTTCCTGCGATCATTATATCACAGATATGGCGGCTCGTCAATCCCCGATTGACGGGCTTTTTACTGTATTTCGTGCAAAAAGGAGCTGCCAACGCCGCGAAAGGAAAGGCCAAGCCACTCTGCCACCGTAGCACCGGTATCGGCAAAGGTAGCACGAGTTCCGAGGTCAACAGCCTTGGTCTGCTTACCATAAACAAGAATCGGCGTATATTCCCGCGTGTGATCGGTGGTTTTGGTATAACCGGGATCACAGCCGTGATCGGCGGTGATGATCAGCAGATCGTCTTCTCGCATGCCGGAAAGCACGGCGGGCAGCGCCGCATCAAACGTGGAAAGCGCCTTGGCATAGCCGTCTACATCACGACGGTGGCCATACTGCGAATCAAAATCCACCAGATTCACAAAGCAAAGGCCACAAAAATCGCGACCAAGCTGCTCGATAAGTGCAGCAGTTCCTTCTGCATTGTTATGCGTGTGAATCTCCTCTGTGACGCCGCTGCCGGCAAATATGTCTGATATTTTTCCGATGGCGATGCAATCCTGCTTGCCTTCGCTCACGGCATTTAACAGCGTTTTGGCAGGCGGCTCCAGGGAGAAATCGCGGCGGTTGCCGGTGCGGGTATACTTCCCTTTTTCCCCGACAAAGGGGCGCGCGATCACGCGGCCAATGGCGTGCGCTCCCACAAGAATGCGGCGCGCCATGCGGCAATATTCATAAAGCTGCTCGACGGGCACAACATCCTCGTGTGCGGCGATTTGAAAAACGCTATCCGCCGAGGTATAAACGATCAAATCTCCGGTCTTGCAATGCTCTTCGCCATAATCTCGGATCACATCCGTTCCGGAATACGGAAGGTTGCAGAGCACGCCACGACCGGTGGCGGCAGAAAACGCCTCTATCACATCACGGGGAAAGCCGTTTGGATAGGTTGGCAGCGACTGTGCGGAATAAATACCTGCAATCTCCCAATGACCGATGGTGGTATCCTTCCCCGCCGACCGCTCTAGTGCGCGGCCGTAGGCGGCGATTGGTGCAGGCGTCGGCGCAAGGCAGCTGACCCCTTCAATATTTCCAAGCCCCATGCGCTGCATATAGGGGATGCAAAGCGCAGACGAGGCTGCAACAGAGGCAAGCGTATTTGCCCCCTCGTCACCAAAGGTGGTGGCATCCGGCAAAGCACCGATGCCAAAGCTATCCAGCACGACCAAAAAGGCTCTTTTCATATCTGCCCTCACTTATCTACCGAATCCATTGCGATAGCGGTGCGCAGCGCAACCTCCATCATATCCGTAAAGCTGGTTTGCCGCTCTGCGGCAGGAAGGGCCTCGCCTGTCAGGATATGGTCGGAGATGGTGCAGATCGCAAGCGCACGCTTGCCTGCACGCGCGGCTGTCATATACAGCGCGGCTGCCTCCATCTCCACGGCGAGGATGCCCATTTTCCCAAAGCGGCGAGAATCATCCGGATCGTCCGAATAGAAGGTGTCTGACGAGAGGAGATTTCCGACGTGGTGACGAACTCCTTGTGCCTCTGCTTCGCGAATGGCGACAGAGAGAAGCGTATAATCGCATATCGGCGCATAGGTGCCCGGCAATTGATACTGCTCTGCAAAACGAGAATTGGTAGAGGCACCCATGCCGAACACGAGGTCACGCACGGCAACCTTCTCGGAAATGGCACCTGCCGAGCCGATGCGCAGAATATTCTCAACGCCAAAGGCATGGTAAAGCTCATAGCTGTATATACCGATAGAGGGCATTCCCATGCCGCTGGCCATGACCGACACAGAAACACCGCGATAGGTGCCGGTGTAGCCCTGTATGCCGCGCACATTGTTAACAAGGCGGGCATCGGTCAAAAAATTCTCTGCAACAAAGCGCGCGCGGAGCGGATCACCCGGCATGAGAACGGTTTTTGCGAAATCACCGGGCACGGCATCGATATGCGGGGTGGGATAAGAAAGCATTGTTTTATCTCCTTTTCCGGATTTATTTTGCGGCATCTTCACTTTTCGCGATAGCAACCAGGCGACTGGTGCCAAGGCGATCGGCCCCGAGCGAGAGCATAGTCTCGGCATCGGCGAAGGAGGAAATACCGCCTGCTGCCTTAATCAAAAGCCCGGTCGGGCGATTGGCGGCAAAAAGCGAAATATCGGCAGGGGTAGCACCACCTGTAGAAAAGCCGGTAGAGGTCTTGATATACTCTGCCCCCGCAGCGGCTACGACACGGCACATGGTTGCTTTTTCTTCATCGGTCAGCAAACAGGTCTCAATAATAACCTTCAGCAGCTTTTCGCCGCAAGCCTGCTTCACAGCACGAATTTCAGCCTCGATGGCATCAGTCTTCCCTTCCTTCAGGCTGCCGACGTGAATCACCATATCGATCTCGTCTGCGCCGTCAGCAACGGCCGCCTTCGCCTCTGCCACCTTGACGGCAGTTACCGAATAGCCGCTGGGGAACCCAATCACGGTACAGATGGGCAGGCGATTGCCGACATACTCCTTTGCTTGCCGCACAAAGGCTGGCGGAATGCAGACCGATGCGGTGCCGTAATGCAGCCCCTCATCGCACAGGCGGCGAATATCCTCCCATGTGGCATCGACCTTGAGGCAGGTATGATCTACGCGCGAGAGGATCTCGCTTCTTTTTTCATTTGTCATCACAAAAATCCCCCTGTTATTGTTACCATTATTGTACCAAATCATAGGGGGAATGTCAAGAAAATCTATCATTGGTTTCTGTGATTTTTCCATTGCTTTCCTTTCGTACAAGTGGTATAATGGAACAAAAGAAATCCGTCTTGGGAGGCTTTTTATGAAAACGTTCTTGGAGAACTGTCGGCGCGAGGCGCATGGCTATGGCTCTATTCCCTTTTGGAGCTGGAATGACCGATTGGAGGAGAGCGAGCTGCGTGCACAGATTCGCCGCATGAAGGAGCTGGGCATGGGCGGCTTTTTTATGCACGCCCGTGGCGGCCTTGAAACCGAATATTTAAGCGAAGAGTGGTTTTCTTGTGTCCGTGCTTGTATAGACGAAGCAAAAAAACTAGGGATGGAGGCCTGGGCCTATGACGAAAACGGCTGGCCGAGCGGCTTTGCCGGAGGCAAGCTGCTCGCTGACCCCCAAAACCGTATGGCGGGACTGGAATGCAGCGAGGAAAGCACGTACCCGTCCGACAAAACCGATCTGATCGGCGTTTACACCATTGAAAACGGCCGCGCGGTGCGATTGGACGAAACAAAGGCAGGCGTTTCGCCCTATTACGTCATTCGCCGCACACGCTCCAACTCCTATGTCGACACCATGAACGCTGAAGTGACTGCCAAGTTCATCGCCGAAACGCATGAAAAATACAGAGAAAAAATCACGGCAGAGGACTTTGGCACTATCATGCCCGGATTCTTCACCGACGAGCCGCAGTATAATCGGTGGGAAACGCCCTATTCTGACCTGCTGCCCCGGGAGTTTGAGGCAGCCTATGGCTATGACCTGTTTGACAATATGCTTGCCCTCTTTTACGACTGCGAGGGCTACCGCGAATATCGTTACGACTATTATATGCTCTGCTCGCGTCTGTTTCTTGAAAACTTCATGGCCCCCGTCTACCAATGGTGCGAGGAAAACGGCTGTCAGTTAACCGGGCACGGCATTGAGGAGCGTTCTCTTTACGCGCAGGTCATGGGATGCGGCAGCATGATGCCGATCTATGAATATGAGCATATCCCCGGCATTGATTATCTTGGCCGCACGGCCAACGACGATCTTTCCGCCCGGCAGCTTGGCTCAGTTTGCGCACAGCTTGGTAAAAAGAAGGCCCTTTCCGAGATGTTTGCCTGCTGCGGATGGGATGTTTCGCCGCGCGAATTAAAGCAGATTGCGGATATGCAATATGTGCTCGGCGTGAATCTGATGTGCCAGCACCTTTATCCATATAGCGAGCGTGGACAGCGCAAGCGGGACTACCCCGCGCACTACTCCAAGCACCTGCCTTGGCAAAAGGAGATGCGCCGCTTTAACGATTACTTTGCCGGTCTTGGCTACCTGCTCTCTCGCGGTGAGGAAGAGGCGCGCGTGCTGGTCATTCACCCCGCGCACGCAGCCTTTATGTCCTACAAGCACGGTAAGCCACAGGACATGGACAAGGCCATTGCTGCCCGCTTTATGGAGCTGGTAGACCGTCTTTCGACCGAGGGGCTTCCCTATCATTTTGGCGACGAATCGATGATGGTACGACACGCATCCGTGGAGGGTTCCTCTATCCGTGTAGGGATTTGCACCTATGATTATGTTTTGTTGCCGGAGATGGACACGATAGACGAAAGCACGGCCGCCATGCTAAAGGACTTTTTAGCGGCGGGAGGTAAGCTGTGCCTTTACGGAAACGCGCCGACACGCATCAATGCCAGAGCAAGTGACTCGCTAGGCTGGTTACAGGCAAACATCACCTTTGACGAGCTGCTGGCCACCTCTCCCGTACACTTCACCTTTGAAGAAAAGAACGGTAGCCGCATACGCCAGATGGTCCGAAAGACCGAGGCGGGACGTTTGATCTACATCACCAACACGGCAAGCGAGCCTTGCCGCCTGCGACTAACCAGCCACGGCTCGGTCGGCCTTGTTGAAATCGATCCGATCAGCTTTTCTGCCAGACCGCAAGCAGGCCGCGTAACCAATCATGGATTTGAAACGGTGTTGGATTTTGCCGATTCGCAGTCCTACATTTTCCTCGAATCCGAAAGAAATGATGCAGCAGAGCCAGTTTTACTTGCAACCGAGCACATTTCTCTCTCCAATAAATTCACCCTTTGCGAGCGGCCACGCAACGCGCTGACGATCGACCGTTTTGAAACCCGTCGCGCAGGAGAAGAGGTGCGCGCCGAGCAGCCGATCGAGCAGATTCGCGACGAGCTGCTGCGTGACCGTTACAACGGCACTTTGACCGTATCGGCTACCGTGCAGATCGATGCATTACCTGCCACCTTGACGCTGGCAACCGAGCTGCCTGATGGGCATATGGTAACGGTGAACGGCAAGCCCGTGACGGTAAAGACCTGCCCCGGCTTTGAGAAGGATCTGACGATTGCCAACATTCTTCCTTTGGTGACAGTAGGTGAAAACCTGATCTCTTACAGCATGACATACAGCCAGCGCGAGGAGGTCTACCATGCACTGTACGAAGCATCCTCTGAATCGCTGCGCAACTGTCTCTCCTTTGACAGCGAGATCGAATGTCTCTATCTGTTTGGCGACTTTACGGTAAAAACAAACACCGGGGTATGGGATATTCTCTCCCCTGTTGCACGACGCTACCACGGCGGCTTTGCCATTGATGCGCCGAGAAAAGAAGTAGATCTTTGCAGCCTTGAGCAAAGCGGCTACCCCTTCTTTGCGGGCAGTATTACCGCGCAAACGACTCTGACCTATCACGCGGGTGATCCGTCCGTGCTTTCCGTTAACGGGCGCTACGCGACCTGTGGCGTAACGGTAAACGGCAAACCGGTATGCACGCTGCTATTCGAGCACACGATAGACTTGGCCGATTGGCTGGTAGAGGGAGATAACACCATCTGCCTGACGTTGACAAACTCCTGCCGCAATCTGCTGGGGCCACACCACACCCATGACCCGGAGCCGTTTGGTGTTAACCCGTACACCTTCTCCTTTGAAAAGCAGTGGCATGACGGAACATGCGAGTCCTTTGTTCCGAGCTATGCCTTTGTTCGATTTGGGATTGATTTAGATTAAAAGCAAAAAAGAACCGATGCGATAGGGGCGTCCCCTAAAGGACCGTTTTACCTACCGACAGAAAAAACAGAAACCGCAGATTGATTTTCTGCGGTTTTTGTGATATAATAGGGTATGGTTAAAGCCCTATGCGTTTGTTAAACGAAAGTGATAATTACGACAACTATAATTTGCCAAATCGTTGGTTTGATTTTGGAGGACCGCTTATGACAACAAAAAAATATGTTTTTACTTTCGTTATTTTTGCTTTGTTGCTTGTGTTAACTATGTTTTTGCTTTTTAGTGGACTTTTAATTAAGGAACAAAGTGAATTTGCTTTTTATACTTTTATAGTTTGTTCTTGCATTTGTTTGATTGTAGCAATCATTTACATAGCTATAAATTATAAAAAACTTATTAATTATGATATTAACAAGATCAATAAAAAAGTAGCCAATCTTAATTTTTCAATATTTGATATATCTATTTCCGAAAGTGAGCTTTACGACAAGTTAACAAAATGCGGATATAAAATTAAAAAAGGCATTTTTCACAAAGAGGTTGAAGAAAATTGTGGAGATGGAAGTATAGTTAATCGTTATTGTGTGATAATAAATAAAACAAATGAACTTGTTGACATTCAAGCAATTTTAGAACATTTCAGCAAAGGTATGACAACTTACAATATAGGGTACATATTTGTGAACGAAAATATTGAAGAAAACATTGAAATAATAAAAAAATATATAAAAGCAACAATTTTAGATGTAAAAGTACATCCATATAAATACAAGCATTTCTTTGTTCCTATCGTAATCGCAAATGATAAAATTTATTACATTAAGGAATCTGGTATACT
>JAFTQX010000071.1 GCA_017462545.1 Clostridia bacterium | reverse complement strand
GGTCTGATTTTGCTTCAGGGTGACGCGCTCGATGCGGCCGATGCCGATGCGGCCCAAGTAATCGTTATAGTCGATAGAGGAGACCAGCAGCTGCAACTCGCCCTGCTCGTCACCCTCGGGGCAGGGAATATAATCCAGAACGGTGTCGAAAAGGGGTGTCAGGTCCACACCCTCCTCGTCCGCGGAGCGGGTGGCGGTGCCGGCACGGCCGGAGCAGTAGAGCATGGGGCTGTCCAGCTGCTCGTCGCTGGCATTCAGCTCCAGCAGCAGCTCCAGGATCTCATCCTCCACCTCGCCAAGGCGGGCATCGGGCTTGTCGATTTTGTTGATCACCACGATCACGCGGTGGTTCAGCTCCAGGGCGCGCTGCAGCACGAAGCGGGTCTGAGGCATGGGGCCCTCGGCCGCATCCACCAGCAGGATGACACCGTTCACCATCTTGAGGATGCGCTCCACCTCGCCGCCGAAGTCCGCGTGGCCGGGGGTGTCGATAATATTGATCTTCACATCCTTGTAGTGGACGGCGGTGTTCTTGGCCAGAATGGTAATGCCGCGCTCCTTTTCAATGTCGCCCGAGTCCATAACGCGGGTAACGGTCTCCTGATTCTCGCGGTAGATGCCGCCTTGCTTCAGCATCTGGTCTACCAGCGTGGTCTTGCCGTGGTCAACGTGGGCGATGATGGCTACGTTGCGCAGATCCTCTCTTAACATCGTGTAATACCTCGTATTTTATCAAATTTTCTGTGGCGCTTCAAACAAACATATATTATATCACAAAAAAGGAGATTTGCCAATAGGAAGAGCGCCGATTTTTGTAAAAAAACGCTGTTGTCCCTAGTGTGAATTGCCAACACGCAAAAAAGGTGTGACCGCCCCACGGGCGGTCACACCTTTTATTCTTCCATATCGCCGTTTCTGTACTCGTCCTGCGGCGCGGATTTCTTGCGCGGGCGGCGGGTCTGCGCCTCGCACTCGCGTACCAGACGGGCAAGCTTTTTGGTGGAGAGGGTCAATTCTCTCGCGCGTAGGGCGGGGTCTACGGTCTCTTTGGCGACGGATTTCTTTTTACTCATGGTTTTCTCCTTCACGAGGGTATTTTGCCCTTATATTATAGCGCGTTTCCTTCTGTGGGTCAAGCCCTTTTGACAAAATGTTACAAATCTTTTTGGGTGTGACGCGGATAAAACTCCTTTGGCCGTATTGCAAAAAAATATTGACAAAACGGGGATCTTGTGGTATAATGACATTAACGATAATGTGCAGAACCGTGCACGAAAAGGAGGACGTATGAACGAGAATTTGTATGCCTTTGTCCTGCATAAAAAGCATCGCGCCTACCGCCGCGAGGTGGAGACGGATTTTGCCGCGGAATACGCGGCAGCGGGCTTGCCCTTTGCCGAGCGTATCACCAACCGCTTTGAGCGCCTGATGGCGGCACAGGAGCCCCACATTCTGGAAGGGGAGCAGATCGTGCTGCTGCGCACCACGGGCAAGACCCCCGACCTGCTGACCGAGGCCGAGTGGGCCGCCTATCGGGCCGAGCACGGCTACGTGCACGAGCTTGGCTATACCTCGAATCTGTGCGGTGACTACGCACGGCTCATTGCTCTGGGCCTGGAAACAGTGCGCGAGGGCGCCGATGATTACACCAAGCG
>JAFTQX010000070.1 GCA_017462545.1 Clostridia bacterium | reverse complement strand
TCTACCGATATTGCCATTCTGGTGGTAGCCGCTGATGACGGTATCATGCCCCAGACGGTAGAGGCGATCAACCACGCCAAGGCTGCCGGTATTGATATCATCGTTGCGATCAATAAGATGGATAAGCCGCACGCCAATCCCGATCATGTGATTAGCGCCCTGACACAGCATGACCTGGTGCCCGAGGACTGGGGTGGTGATGTGATGTGCGTTCCCGTTTCCGCCCTCACCGGCATGGGTATTGACCAGCTGCTGGAAAGCGTGCTGCTGGTTGCCGAGGTCAAGGAGCTGAAGGCGAACCCGAACCGCCATGCCAAGGGTCTTATTCTTGAGTCCAAGCTGGATAAGGGCCGTGGCCCTGTTGCCACCGTGCTGGTACAAAACGGTACACTGCGCACGGGTGATATTGTCATCGCCGGTACGGCGGTTGGCCGTGTTCGTGCCATGATGAACGATAAGGGTAAGATCGTGAAGGAGGCAGGCCCCAGCGTGCCTGTTGAGATCACCGGCCTTGCCGAAATTCCCAACGCGGGCGATGAGTTTAACGCCGTTGAGGATGAAAAGATGGCACGCTCGCTTGCCGAGCAGCGTCGTGAAGCCGCTCGTCAGGAGGAGTTTAAGGCTACCGCTCGCGCAAGCCTTGACGATCTCTTTGCCCAGATGAACGAGGGCGTTAAGGATCTCAACATCATTATCAAGGCAGATGTGGACGGCTCTGCTGAGGCAGTTCGCGCATCTCTGCTGAAGCTCTCCTGCGAGGAGGTTAAGATCAACGTCATCCACAAGGCTGTTGGCGGCATCACCGAGAGTGATGTTATGCTGGCTGCTGCCTCGAACGCCATTATCGTTGGCTTTAATGTCCGTCCTGATAAGGGCGCGATCGATAGTGCCGAGCGTCAGAGCGTAGAAATTCGCACGTACCGTGTCATTTATGAGTGTATCGAGGAGATCGAGGCAGCCATGAAGGGTATGCTGGCTCCCGAATTCAAGGAGGTACTGCTCGGTCACGCCGAGGTTCGCCAGACCATTCATGTACCGAATGTTGGCACCATTGCCGGCTCGTATATCACCGACGGTAAGATCGCGCGCCACGCGCAGATCCGCGTTGTGCGTGACGGCGTGGTGATCTTTGAGGATAAGATCTCCTCGCTCAAGCGCTTTAAGGACGACGCAAAGGAAGTTGCCCAGGGCTTTGAGTGCGGTGTTGGACTTGAAAAGTTCAACGACATCAAGGAGGGCGATATTCTCGAGGCCTTCGTGATGGAAGAGGTTGCCAGATAAGCACCGAATATAGAATAGCGGGGAAGACCATACGGTTTTCCCCGCCTGCTATTGACTTGATAGGATAAACGATGAAAAGAAAAGCATTTTTATACGGCCTGCGTGCCGGCATTCCCATCGGGCTTGGCTATTTTGCCGTCTCCTTTGCCTTTGGTATGGAGGCGGCTCGCGCCGGGCTGGAGGTCTGGCATGCGGTGATGATCTCGCTGCTGAATGTTACCTCTGCGGGGCAGTTTGCCGCTTTGGATATTATGGCGGCGGGCGGCTCGCTTGTAGAGATGGCGGCTACGCAGCTGATCATCAACCTGCGTTATAGTCTGATGTCCTTTTCACTCTCCCAAAAGCTGGAGAAAAAGGCCCCCCATCTACATCGCTTTCTTGTTGCCTATGGTGTGACAGACGAGATCTTTGGTGTCAGTGCCGCGCAGGAGGGGGAGGTCAGTCCCTATTTCAATTACGGCGCGATGTGTGTGGCCATCCCGGGTTGGACGATCGGTACGCTGGTGGGGGCGGTATGCGGTCAAATACTGCCTGATGGTATCATGAGTGCCCTGGGCATTGCCGTGTACGGCATGTTCCTTGCCATCATCATTCCTCCCGCCAAAAAGAGCAGACCTGTTCTGTTTGCCGTGCTGGTTGGCATGGTCATCAGTTGTCTCTTTGCCTATGTGCCGGTCATCAATCAAATTTCCTCCGGCTTTGCCATTATCATCGCCACGGTGGTGGCAGCAGGCTTGGCGGCGGTGCTGTTCCCGATCAAGGAAGAGGGGGTGAGTGCCCATGCCGAGTAATATTTGGTTGTATGTGTTGGTCATGGCAGGCGTGACCTATCTGATTCGCATGCTGCCGCTTGCCCTGTGGAAAAAGGAGATCAAGAATGTCTATGTGCGCTCCTTTCTTCACTATGTGCCCTTTGCCTGCCTGGCGGCCATGACCTTTCCCGCCATTCTCACCTCAACAAGCAGCATGATCTCTGCCCTGTGCGGCTTTGCCGTGGCACTCTTTGTTGCCTATCGTGAAAAAAGCCTGCTGACCGTTGCGCTTTCGGCCTGCGGTACGGTATTCCTTGTAGAGCAGATTTTGGCATATTTGGCATAAAATTCCCCTTTTTCGGCAAATTCCACAATTTACACTTGACATTTTTGTTGATATCCGCTAAAATAGTAGTGGAAAAAACAGAAAGGAGATTACCATGCAGAAGATTATTTGTAAGAAACTGTACGATACCGAGGCCGCAGAGCTGATCAAAAAGGTAACCGAGGGCGCGTTTGGCGAGCCGAACGGTTATGAGGAAAGCCTGTATCGTATGCCGGAGGGCAACTACTTCCTGTACGTGAACGGCGGTGCCGATTCCAAGCATCCGAAGGAAGATATCACCCGCATGTCCGAGAAAAAGGCACAAGAGTGGCTTGCTGCTCAGAACTAATAGAAAAAGCCGATGGCAAATCGCCATCGGCTTTTTCTATTAGTAGGTGAATCATGTGTGTAGCATGACAATGGTTTAAGGGTATCTCTTTTGTTCGTTTGTTTCGCCGAGCAGGTAGTCGATGCTGGTATTATAGAAACGTGCAAGCCGGATCAAAATGTGGGTGGGAATGTCGTTTTCACCGGTTTCGTATTTGGAGTAGCCCGTTTGTGACATGCCTAACATGTTGGCCACTTGCGTTTGATTGAGATCTTTATCTTCTCTTAAATCACGAATACGTTTGTACATACCGCACCTCCTTTGCTTGAAAATTATATATTAATCTGTTTCAGGTTATTGACATTTAACCTGAAATAGGTTATAATGAGCATGAAGAAAATTTGTCAAAGAAAGGAGATATAGGATGGCTACCGTATATTGCAGAGTTTGCCTTTATTGTTATCAAAAAGGCGGTGTATATTACTGTGGAAATAATTGCAGTAATTTTGGCGGCGGTTCCGTTTCCCCGGATGCGGAAAAATGTTGTTCATATTTCAAGTATTTCGATCACAAATGACAACACATATGTGGGTATGAAACATACCCACATATGCATTTTATAGCGAGGAGGAGCGATAGAATGAGTAAAGAGCAAATTGATCTTTGTGAGAACATGAGCTTTCAGCAATTTCGCAGCCTAACCGAAGAAATGCTCAAAGCAAAAAAAGCATATGAAGAGCTGAAAGAACATGACGGTAGAGAAAAGTCGAAAGGTGAATTTGTAAAAAAAGAGTATATCATAACGAAAAACCGTGATGCCTTTGAAGAGGGCTTTACGGAGAAATTGAATAAAGATGCAGAAAAAGGAGTCCTCTTGGCTGCCTTGTTTTGGCGAACCTTGGTGCTCATTGCATACGTTGTTTTCTTTGTAGAGTGTACAAAGATCCCGGGCATGAATGTGGAGGGGGCTTGGTGTTTTATTGTTCCCCTTTCTTTGCTTGTTATATACTCTGCTTTGCGTTTGTGTTTAAAAATTGATGCTTTGGGCTGTTTATTGACGGGAATAGGTTTGGTGGGCTTATATTTTCCTGCTTCAGCCATTTTTGCGTTCTTTTCTGAAACCGATACAATCAGCAAGGGCGATATAACATGTCTTATCGCGTATTTTATAGCCATAATACCAGCTGTTGTTTTCCCCTTTTTTGTCAGCCATAAATTTTTTGCAAGAAAACTAAAGGGAAATCGAAAATACAGAAAGGAATATGATAAAGGCATTGGTGATGCGGCATTAAAGGATAAAAAATTGTCAGAGCAACAGCGGCAAGCGGACGAGAAGCAGTATCAGAAATATTTGGATACAAGAGAGAACCTTCTGCCACAAAAGGATGAGATAGAAGTTGAATGGAAACGATATGAGGAGTTTTATAGCGCTTGGTGTGATGTAGTTTCCCACATAAAACTCTGGTACCCAAAGGCTGCGAAAGACTATAATGATGATGATGAACTCATTTTTCAGTTGCATCATGTTTATTCAGACGATCCAGGCACAGCATATGATTTTTTTAGAATGATAAAAAATGACGCAAAGGAATTACACGAACGAATAGAACGTTCTATAGAGCTTGCAGATGAGGTAGCAAAAGAATTTTCGGATTTGTTGAATAGAATTCATTAAAAAAGAGGTAATAAAAAGCCCTGCGGCGTGCCTTTATGTCACGCCGCAGGGCTTAGTCTTTTCTTTTATCCCTCTATTTCTCTCATAATCGTCTCGCGAATCATCTCAAACGAGGCCTCCTCGTTTGGCAGCTCGCCACTCTCTAGCATGGTAACCGTGCCATATACGATGGCGCGGACGGTGTACAGGCGGCGTGTCTGCTCGCTTTCGCTTAAGCCACTATCGGCAAGGCAGGCGCGCAGCAGCGAGGAGAGCTGCTCCTCTCCCCCCCATTGCTCGCCGGAGGCGACCAGCACGGAGCGGTAGTTATCATTGGCCACCAAAAAACGGATGTAGGCCACGCACAGCTCGGTCAGGCGGCGGTGTGGGTCATCTTGATAGAGGCGGGTAATGTTGTCTCGCAAAAGCTCCCATTGACTGTTGATATACGTCACGGTCGCGCGGATAAACTCCTCGCGGCTCGCAAAATGACGGTAGGGGGCTGCACAGGAGACCCCACAGGCGGCAGCAACGCGCCGCAGAGAAAAATCGGCGATGCCGTGCGCCGCAATCTCTTCAATTCCCGCGCAGATCAGCCGCTCGCGCAGAGAGTCCTGCTTTTCTTTTGTTGCCATGTGTGCCCCTCCCGGTGTTCCTTCTTTTCTCTATTATGCCATATTTTCGGAAAAAAAGCAAGAAAATGCTGGTTTTTTCAGCATTTCTCTTGACAAATTCGCCGTGGTGCGGTATAATACATCCATCATTTATCAATGTTAACACTGTTAACATTTGTTAACAAGGAGGAAACGGGCATGGAAGTCAGAATTTCCGAAAAGATGATGGCGCTTGGTACGCGCCGCTCGGTCATTCGGGAGATCTTTGAATACGGCAACCGCCGCCGCGCCGAGATCGGGGCAGAGCGGGTGTTTGATTTCAGCCTTGGTAATCCCAGCGTGCCCGCGCCGCCCATCGTGAATGAAACGCTGGCCTCCCTGCTTGCCACGCGTCAGCCGGCCGCGCTGCACGGCTATACCTCCGCCGCAGGTGACTACGGTGTGCGTCGGGCCATTGCCGATTATCTTCAAAAAACGCACGGTGCGCGTGCAGAGGCAGACCTGATCTATCTCACCGTTGGCGCGGCTGCCGCGTTGACCATCTCACTCTCGGCCGTGCTGCCGGACGACGGGGATGGTGAGGTCATCCTGTTTGCTCCCTTTTTCCCCGAGTATCGTGTGTTTGCCGAGCGGGCAGGGGGGCGCGTGCGGGTGCTCCCTCTGCGTGAGCCGGATTTCTCGATTGATCCCGCTGCGTTGCGCGAGGCCATTTCCGAGCGTACCGCCGCTGTCATCATCAATTCTCCCAACAATCCCTGCGGCAGCGTGCTGAGCGAAGAAAACCTGCGCGAGGCAGCCGCCGTTTTACAGACGGCAGAACAGACCTACGGCCACCCCATCTATCTGATCGCGGACGAGCCGTATCGCGAGCTGGTGTATGGAGACGTGCAGGTGCCGTTTATTCCGCGCATTTATCCTGACACCATTGTTTGCTATTCCTTTAGCAAGTCACTCTCGCTGCCCGGTGAGCGCATTGGGTATATCATGGTCTCGCCCGAGGCGCACGGCGCGCGCGAGGTATATGCCGCAATAATGGGCGCGGGACGCGCGCTTGGCTTTGTATGTGCCCCTGCTATTTTTCAGCACATGATCCCCGCTTGCCTTGGGCAAACGGCCGATCTCACCGTCTATCGTGCGAATCGCGATCTTTTGTATAACGCCTTGACCGAAATGGGATATACCTGCGTGAAGCCGGATGGTGCGTTTTACCTGTTTGTCAAGGCCCCCGGGGGAGATGCCATTGCCTTTTGCGAGGCGGCCAAGGCATATGAGCTGCTGCTCGTGCCAAGTGACGATTTTGGCTATCCCGGTTATATCCGTATTTCCTATTGCGTGGCCACCGAGATGATTCGCCGCGCACTGCCCGCCTTCCGTTTGGCGATTGAACGCTATCAGAAAAGAGGAAACGAT
>JAFTQX010000069.1 GCA_017462545.1 Clostridia bacterium | reverse complement strand
TTATTATATCATAAATTCGATATTTAATCAAGTGAAATATTCGCCTTACGGCGAATGTGAAATAATTCACTTCGTGAATTGTGAAATATTGCTCCTTCGTCGCAATGTGAAATGAAATAAATCCCCTCACGCGCCGCAGCGCATTTCACACGCGAAGCGTATTTCACGCACGAAGTGCATTTCACAAATCCCGCAAGGGATTTATTTCACTGAAAAAAGCCATCCGCTTACGCGAATGGCTTTTTTCTTGGCAGGGGCAGAAGGACTTGAACCCACGACACCCAGTTTTGGAGACTGGTGTTCTACCGACTGAACTATACCCCTGTACAACAGCGCTATTATACCACAACTTTTTTGCAAATGCAAGGGTTTTTTGAAGTTTTTTTCAAAAAATCAGAAAAATACGGTTTTTGTTGCTTCTTGCGTTGTTTTTGCGAGGCGAATGAAGGCGGCACGTTCTTTTTTTCACGCATTCTCTTGCCAAGCGGCTGCTGATATGTTATAATATTGAAAAAATAGTCGAATGATCGTTCAATGATATAGATGGGGGAAAGAATTATGAAAGAAGTTGTAGCCGCATTGCTGCGGCAGGGAAATCGTTTTCTCATTTGCCAGCGCCCCGCCGATAAGGCGCGCGCCCTTCTTTGGGAGTTTGTTGGCGGCAAGGTAGAGCCGGGCGAGACAAGACCGGTCGCCCTTGCGCGCGAATGCCGTGAGGAGCTGGGCGTCGAGATCGAGGTCGGCGAGGTGTTTGACGATGTGCTGCACGTATACAACGATATGACCGTGCACCTGACTGTGTACGAGGCGCAGATCGTGGCAGGTGCGCCGCAGCGGTTGGAGCATAACGACCTGCGTTGGATCACCCCGGCCGAGATTCCCAATTATGAATTCTGCCAGGCCGATCAGGTGATCCTCGAAAAGATCATTGCAACCGCAGCAAACACCAAGCTGGAGCGGCCGAACATCCTGTGCCACATGGTGCAATCGATTGACGGCAAGGTGACCGGGGCCTTCCTTGCGCAGCCGGAGACGGCCGAGGCAACGAATGTATACTACGCCTTGAACCGCGAGCTGCGCGGTGACGCCTATGCCTGTGGTCGCGTGACAATGGAGGAAAGCTTTACGCACGGCTTTTATCCCGATATGACGCTTTTTGAGGATAAGAAGTTCCCGATTGAGGACTATATCGCAGAGCCGGATGCGGGATTCTTTGCCGTTGCCTTTGACACACACGGTCGCCTTGGGTGGAAGGAATCTCGCATTGTGGATGACGATCCCGGCTATCACGATGCCCACATCATTGAGGTGCTGTGTGAGAATGTAGATCCGCGCTATCTTGCCTATATGCGCCGCGTGGGTGTTTCTTATATCTTTGCAGGGGCGGAGGAGCTTGACCTGCCGCTTGCGCTCCACAAGCTGAAAACGCTCTTTGGTATCGAGCGTCTGCTGCTGGAGGGCGGTAGCTTGCTCAATGGCACCTTCCTGCGTGAGGGCTTTGTCGATGCCATCAGCCTGGTCACCGCGCCTGTAGTCGCGGGGGAGGGCAAGTCACTCTTTGAAGGAGTAGAGGGCTGCGCCTTTACACTTGCCGAGACCAAGACCTATGAGGGCGGCGTTCTTTGGTCATATTACGCCAAAAAAGAGGAAGATTGACAGAAAAATTGCCGGTTGCACCCGGTAGTTGACAAATTTCCAAGCCTGCTTGGTAGCATGCAACCGCTCGGTGTGGTATCATAGAGCTACCAACACAAAGGAGGATTTGTGATGATTATTGCGGACAAAATTATTATGCTGCGAAAAAGAAACGGCTGGTCGCAGGAGGAGCTTGCGGAGAAGCTGAATGTTTCTCGCCAATCGGTCTCCAAGTGGGAGAGCGGTCTTTCCGTTCCTGACCTGAACAAGGTCATTGCCATGAGCACGCTCTTTGGCGTGAGCACCGACTATCTTTTGAAGGATGAGCTGGAGGAGGTCAGTGCCTCTGAAACCGGCGAGAGCGATGATGCGCAGAACCGTTCGGTTTCGGCCGAGGATGCCAATCGTTATCTCGATCTTTCTACTAGGCTTTCTGTACGTATCGCGCTGGGGGTGGCTTTGTGTATTCTTTCCCCCGTGCTACTGATTTTGTTGATGGGATTGGCCGATGCGGGGATATGGGGTGTAACCGAGCCGATTGCTGTCGCTGCCGGTCTGACGGCGTTGCTGGGGCTGATTGGCGTAGCGCTTGCGCTGTTTATTCCTGCGGGGATTCGGTTGAGTGAGTATGATTACCTGGAAAAGGAATCCTTCTCGCTTGCTTACGGCGTTTGCGGTATCGTGGAAAAACGGAAACAGGCATATGCGAAGCGTTTTCGGTTGCTGCTTGTTTTTGGTATACTCATGTGCGTTCTTTGCTCGCTGCCGCTGATTATCGTGTCTGTTTTTGAGGCAGCGCCGCTTGTGATCATGTCTTGCGTTTGCGCTCTACTGGCTATTTGCGCCCTTGGCGTGTTTATGATTGTATGCGCGGGATGTGTCAATTCCGGTTTTGAAAAGCTGCTGCAAACGGGTGATTACACCGAGGAAAAAAAGAAAAAGCAGCGTGCCACCGAGCATATCTCCTCTGCCTATTGGTGTATTGTGGCGGCAGGCTATCTTGCTGTCAGCTTCTTGACGACGGCATGGCACATCACGTGGATCGTATGGCCTGTTGCCGGTTGCCTGTGGGCGGCGATCTTTGCGTTGCTGGGCGATAGGAAAAAGTAATAACGAAAAAGAGCCGAGAAATCGGCTCTTTTTCTGCGCTTATAGGTCGTCTGCATCCTGCACGGGCTTTTCGTAGGGGTTGTCCGGTATGCCGGTATAGGAGCCAAGCGGGTCGGTGTCAATCATGCCGGGCGCATCGGCACTCTGCATATGGGCCGGCTCATTTCTGACGAGCTTTTTCTTTTTCTGCATGGTGTGTCCTTTCTTTTTTTGTTTAGTTTCTTCCGCGCGGTATCTCTTTATACGCCTTTTGATTGTGTGAAGGTTTGGTGAAGAGGCGTTGGCGTGCATGTGTATTTGCGACAAAAGCGCGAAAACATATTGACGAAACGAAAAGATTATGGTATAATCCTATAATGGTATAATAATATATAGGTAACCGCTTTTATTTCTATCAGCAAACTGCTGCCATTTCGGCAGAAAAATGGGAAGGATATTTGTTATGAAGCCTTTTGAAAAAAGAATCTACCTGTCCTCTCCGACCATGCATGGTGATGAATTAACCTACATGACCGAAGCGTATGAAACGAACTGGATGTCTACGGTTGGTAAAAACATCAATGAAGTGGAGCGTCTGATCTGCGAAAAGGTTGGCTGCCGATATGCGGTAGCCCTTTCCTGTGGCACATCAGCCCTCCATCTTGCTGTCAAGCTTGCCGGCGTTAAGCCTGGGGATTTGGTATTTTGCACCGACATGACCTTTGATGCTACCGTTAATCCGGTGGTGTATGAGGGGGGCATCCCTGTTTTTATTGATACCGAGTATGATTCTTGGAATATGGATCCCGCCGCGCTGGAAAAGGCGTTTGAGCTGTATCCGGAGGTAAAGGTCGTCGTGCTAGCCAACCTGTACGGCACCCCTGCCAAAATGGAGGAGATCATCGCGATCTGCCAAAAGCACGGTGCCGTTATCATCGAGGATGCGGCCGAGTCTCTCGGTGCTACCTACAAGGGGCAGCAGACGGGCACCTTTGGTACCTATAACGCCATCTCCTTTAATGGGAACAAGATCATTACCGGCTCCTCGGGCGGCATGCTGCTGACTGACGATCTGGAGGCTGCCAACAAGGTACGCAAATGGTCTACCCAAAGCCGCGAGAATGCACCGTGGTATCAGCATGAGGAGGTCGGCTATAACTACCGTATGAGCAATGTCATTGCGGGTGTTGTGCGTGGTCAGATCCCCTATTTGGAAGAGCATATTGCGCAGAAAAAGGCCATCTATATGCGGTATAAGGAGGGGCTGAAGGATCTGCCCGTTTCGATGAACCCGTATGATGCGGACATCATGGAGCCGAACTTCTGGCTCTCCTGCCTGCTGATCCACCCTGAGGCAATGTGCCGCCAGGTCAGAAGCGACAGCGAGGCTTGCTATATCAAGGAGAAGGGCAAGAGCTGCCCGACCGAGATCCTGGAAACGCTGGCTGCCTACAATGCAGAGGGGCGTCCGATCTGGAAACCCATGCACATGCAGCCGCTTTACCGCATGCACGCCTTTGTTACCGCAGAGGGCAATGGCCGTGCGCGTACAAACGCGTATATTGCCGGCGGCGGCATGGATGTGGGGGCAGATATCTTCCACCGCGGTCTGTGTCTGCCAAGCGATAATAAAATGACAGAAGAAGAGCAAAATAAGATCATTGAATTGATTAAAAGCTGTTTTTGAGGGTAGCTATGTACGCACATTTTTTCAAAAGAGTGATTGATTTTACGCTGTCCCTTATGGCCCTTCTGATCCTGTCCCCGATTTTGTTGATCCTCATCCTTGTTGGCGCGATCGCGATGAAGGGAAACCCCTTCTTTACCCAGCAGCGGCCGGGGAAGATCAATAAAAAAACAGGGCAAGAAAAGATTTTTCGTTTGATAAAGCTCCGTACCATGACCAATGAAAAGGATGAAAACGGCAATCTCCTGCCGGATGAAAAGCGACTTAACCGTTACGGCAAGTGGCTGCGCAGTACCTCGCTTGACGAGCTGTTTGAGCTGGTCAATATCATCAAGGGGGATATGGCCATCGTTGGTCCGCGTCCGCAGCTGGTGCGGGATATGGTCTTTATGACAAAGGAGCAACGCGTTCGCCACAGCGTTCGCCCGGGTCTGACCGGCCTTGCCCAGTGTAATGGCCGAAACAATATGAGCTGGGAGAAAAAGTTTGAATATGATCTTGCCTACATAGACAACAAAATCACCTTCTTCGGTGATATCAAGATCATTTTCAAAACCGCCCTCAAGGTGCTGAAGTCGGATGGCATCAATACCGAGGGGATGGCAACGGCAGAGGATCTTGGTGATTATCTTCTCCATAAGGGCGAGATCAGCCGTGAAGAATATGATGCGAAGCAGCTTGAGGCAAAAAGACTGTTGAAGGTGTGACATGCGTTTTTTGAAATGGATGTACGAAAAAATTCATAAAAAGCCTGCGCCGTATTACTATAACTATTCGCTTTGGCGCGCCTTTACAAAGCCGTTTCGGAAGTGGATTGTCAACTCTCTTGCGGCACATTCGCCGTTTAATTGCGTTCGCATCTTTCTGTATCGCCTTTGTGGTTTTAAAATCGGCAAAAAGACCTTTATCGGCATGCGCTGTTATTTAGACGATCATTGCTATGATAAGATGAAGATCGGTAGTCATGTCATCATTTCCTATGGCGTGTTTTTTGCCAGCCATGGGTATGAGCAGGGGCATTACCCGATCATTATCGAGGATGGTGCGTATATCGGTATGCGCGCCAGCATCATTGGAAAGAATAAGAACGGCAAGGAAGAGGGCGTTCGCATTGGTAAGGGTGCTGTGGTAGGTGCCTGTACGCTTGTCAATTGCGACGTGCCGGATGGTGCCACCGTGGTTGGTGTCCCTTGTCGGATTCTTCATGAGAAGGAGGCACCTCATGTCGACGAGGTGCAGGCGGAGGCGTGCGTCTCTCAACCCGTTTGAGAGCCCCGTTTCATGGAATGATAAAGACGTGTAGACTTCTTTTTGTATCAACCTACAAGGAAAAGGGAACGATATGAATCTAAAGCGAGTATGCGTATGCGGTCATTTCGGCTTTGGTGAAAACCTGCTGAACGGTCAGACCGTCAAAACCAAAATCGTGACAAGTGCTATCAAACGATCCGTTGGCAGTGGACAAGTTGTGAAGCTGGATACTGCAGGCGGTATGCGGGCGAATTGGTTATTGCCCTTTCGTTTGCTTTCCACTATGCGGCGTTGTAAAAATATTGTGATGCTGCCGGCTGAGAACGGCCTGCGGATATTGACCCCGCTGATTTCTTTTTATAATCGAATCTTTCACCGCGCGACCCACTATGTTGTGGTCGGTGGCTGGCTGCCTGCCTTTATCAGCGGGAAAAAGAGCATGATCAGAAGGCTCAAGCGGTTTACCGGCATCTATGTGGAGACGCAGTCTATGATGGATGCCTTGACGGATCTGGGCTTTGGCAATGTTTATCTGATGCCCAACTGCAAGGAGCTGAAACTGTTGACCGAAAAAGAGCTGGTCTATGAGCGGGCAGAGCCGTATCGCCTTTGCACCTTTACCCGCGTGATGAAGGAAAAGGGCATCAGCGATGCCATTGAGGCGGTCAGATCGGTCAACGTGTCTCTTGGCAGAACCGCCTTTACGCTGGATGTGTACGGCCAGATCGGCCAAGAGCAGAAAAAGTGGTTCCACCGCCTGCAAAAGAGATTCCCCGAGTATGTGATGTATGGCGGGGTCGTGCCCTACAACAAAAGCGTAGAGGTGCTGAAGGATTATTTTGCGGTGCTTTTCCCCACCTATTATGAAGGGGAGGGCTTTGCCGGCACCATTATTGATGCACATTCTGCTGGTGTACCCATTATCGCAAGCGATTGGAAGTATAACCACGAGATCGTGCGTGATGGAGTAGACGGGGCGATTGTGCCGCCGCGTGATGTTCCTGCACTGCATAATAAGCTGCTTGAAATTTTGGATGCACCCGAAAAATGGAACGCCATGAAGGTAGCCTGCCTTGAGCGTGCTGCCGGCTATATGCCCAACAAGGCGATCGGTGTTCTGCTGGACAAGCTGCTGTAAGCTGCGTAAAGAGGATGTATGAAGATCGTTCAAGTCATTCCGCAGTTCAGCGTTGGCGGGGCTGAGATCATGTGCGAAACGCTGACCTATGCATTGATTGCGCTCGGTCACGATGTGATCGTGGTCAGCTTGTACGATTACCATTCCGTCATTACAGAGCGGTTAGAGGCGGCGGGCGTGGATGTCCGTTATCTCGGCAAAAAGCGGGGGATAGATCTGTCTGTTCTCCGACGGCTCTGCAAGCTGCTCCGCAAAGCGCGGCCGGATGCGGTGCATTCGCACCTCTACGCCTCGGAATACGCCGTTCCTGCTGCCTTCATGGCAGGGGTGCGGCATCGTGTGCATACCCTGCACAGCATTGCACAAAAAGAAAACGGTAGGGCAGGGCGTCTGCTCAACCGCATATTCTTTCATTGCTTTCATACCATTCCCGTTGCACTCAGCGAATTGGTCAGAGAGACGGTGGTGGAGGAATATCACCTCAAGCCGAAAAAGATCCCCGTGATCCTGAATGGGGTCGATCTGACAAAATGCAAGGAAAAGACCGACTATGCGCGGCATGGCACATTTACCGTGCTGCATATTGGTCGTTTTGTTAAGACGAAAAATCAACTTGGTCTGCTTCGCGCCTTTTCTCGGTTTCATGCAGCCTGCCCGGAAAGTGAGCTGCATTTGATCGGAGAGGGGGAACTGAAGGCTGCTGCCGAGGCTTATGTGGCGGAAAATGGCATGGCGGATTGTGTTCGCTTTCTTGGCCTGCAAGGCAATGTGCATGAATTTTTGCATAAGGCTGATCTGTTTGTGCTTCCTTCCATGTATGAGGGCGTTCCGATGACGCTGATCGAGGCGATGGGCACGGGTCTGCCGATCGTTGCCAGCGCTGTGGGGGGCATTCCCAACATGCTGGATGAAGAATGCGCAACGCTTGTTCCCTGCGAGGAGCAGGCAATTGCGGATGCGATGACAAGCTATTATCAAAGTGAACAGCTTTGCCGAACGCATGGTAAGGCTGCCAAGAGCCGCTCTTCTCAATTTTCTGATTTGAAGATGGCGGCAAATTATGTCGAGGTTTATCGAACATGAATAAAACCATACACTATATCTGGCTTGGCGGTAAGCGCAAGCCGCGCGTGATCCGCAAGTGTATTGCGGGGTGGCGTAAGCGGATGCCCGACTGGCAGATCAAGGAATGGAACGAATCCAACCTGAATATCGATGTATGCCCCTTCTGCCGTGAGGCATATGATGCGGGGAAGTACGCCTTTGCCGCCGATGTGCTGCGCTTTGAGGTGCTTTACCGCGAAGGCGGCTTGTATTTTGATACCGATGTGAAGCTGCTTCGTTCCCTTGACCATCTTGCCGAGCAGTACAGCGCCTTTGCGGGTTATGAATATGATATGGTCGCCCCCGGGCTCGTTCTTTATGCGGCAGAGCCGCAGGACCCCATTATCGGTGATATGCTGGCAGTTTACAGCAGTACACATTTTTTAGTAGACGGTAAGCAAAACACCAAGGTGGTTGGCGCTTATTTCAGCGAGGTGCTGGAAAAATACGGTTTCGTGTATGAGGATAAGCAGCAGACCTGCGGCAGCTTTACCATTCTGCCGTCTACGTATTTTTGCCCGACAGACGGCTACGGCAATCCGCTCAACTTTTCCGAGGATACGCACTCCGTTCATCTGTTTGCCGCCTCCTGGATGCCGCCTGCCGTTCGCGCCAAGCGGGCAATCAAGAGATTCTTTTATCGCGTGGCAGGGAAGGATCGCATTCAGCGAATGATGCGCCTGTTTCGTAAAAAACAGTAAGAGGTAGTTCATGAACAGCATAGCTCACAATACCGAAAAAAAGCTATTCGGCGCCGACAAAATCGACGGCGCTTTTTGGCTTTTTATCGGCTGCCTTCTCTCGGGCGTGCTGTATTCGGTTACTCACAACCCATGGCTGGGCATTGCAACGGCATTGGTGATCTGTGTGTACGTGCTTGTCTCCTCCCCGGAGGATTGCTACGTGTTCCTGTTTGGCATGCAGTTTTTGCGTGTGGTTATTCCCTTGCAGCTGGGGGCATCTGCCTTCGGCTTTATCCTGTTTGCCTATGTGGTGCTGCTTTTTAAGCTGTTTTATCGCGGCGAAAAGCTGGATGGGGAATACCTGGCACTGGCGGCCCTGCTGCTTTTGGATCTTGTGTGCGGGGCGGTGAGCGGTGCCCTTCATATCGGTGACTCGATCAACTGGGTTGCCTCACTTGTCTACATGGTCTATATTTTGAAGAATAAGGCAAAAAGCATTGATTTTGAAAAGCTTTTCTTGTTCTTTCTGCTTGCCCAGTGGGCGATTTGCCTGATTAATATTTTGGCAGAGCTGCGTATCTTTGGCCGCACGCTTGTACCGGATATGTACGGCGTTTGGGTGGATGGGTATGAGCTGTTTTCCTTCGGCAAGGCCTATACGGCGGTTGCCGGCGGTAATGAGATCGCCTTTAACAACGCGCTGGCCATCGCGCTTTGCGTGATGATGTTCCCGCATGTCAAGCGGGTCGGTGTGCGGGTGTTTTATGTCATCAGCATCCTGTTCCTCGGATATTGCGGCTTTATGCTGATCGCCCGCGGATTTTATGTGGAGCTGTTGGCCTTTCTGGTCGTTTATATTTTTTCTTCTATCAAAAACCCACGGCAGCTGGTTACCTATGTGTGTATCTTTTGTTTGATTGGCGTGGTCTTCTACTTTTTGGCGTATGATATCATTTTGGTCACGCTTGAGCGTGTGCTTGTCCGCTTTGAGGGGGGCAACGCCGCGCGTGAGAATCTGCTTTCACAGGCCGGCGCGCTGCTCGCCTCGGATCCTTGGGTGTTTTTAGGAGGGGCGGGTACCTATTATCCCGAGCGCTTTGGGTTTACGGCGCACAACCATTATGTCGATGTATTCCTTTCGCTCGGTCTCTTTGGTGGACTTGTCTACTTTTTTGTCATTGGAAAAACGATGTACCAGACCTTCCGTGCCCATGCGGGTCTTTCCGTGCGGTCGGTTCTGCCGCTCCTGATGCTGCTGGCCTATAAGCTGATCAGCGGCTCGGCGCGTGATGTTGGCTTTTATTATTATTTAGCCATGGTCGTGCTGTTTGCCATCTATCAGACAGGGAGGCAAGAGCATGAAGCCGCATAGTATTACTGTCTTAACCCCAACTTATAATCGGGCGCATTTGCTCCGCCCTCTGTATGAATCGCTTAAGGCACAAACCACCGATGATTTTTGTTGGTTGGTGGTGGATGATGGCTCGACCGATGATACTGAGGCACTGATTGCCTCCTTTGTCACCGAGGGGGGCGTGGATATCACCTATGTCAAGCAGGAAAACCATGGCAAATATGTGGCACACAATACGGGGGTGCGCCTGGCAAGCACCGAGCTGATCGTTTGTGTAGATTCGGATGATACGCTGTATCCCCACGCCCTGGCGCGCGTGTTGGAGGTGTGGCAGACCGTGGGGCAGGATCCTGCTATCGCCGGTATTGTTTCGCCGCGTGATATGAAGGGGCAGGCTTATATGGTCAACCCGCCGCCAACAAGCAGCCTGATGGCGCTTTACAATCGTGGTCAGCTGGTGGGGGATACGATGCTTGTTTTTCGGCGTGAGGTGCTTGCGCGTTATCCCTTTCCCGAGGTGGAGGGGGAGAACTTCATGTCCGAATGCGTGGTCTACCATCAGATCGATCATGCGTATCGCTTGGCGGTGCTTCAGGAATACCTGTATTGCTCCGCCTATCAGAGTGATGGGCTGACAAGAAATATTCGCCGCATGCATTGGAAGAACCCGCGCGCTACCCTCATCATGTATCACGCCATTGCCGCATGGCAAACCAATTTGCTCGCTGCCTGCAAGGCGTATGGTGCTTATCTTGCGTGGAAACGCGTCAGGGGGCTCTCTTCCTGTCATATGTTTACAATTAAGCCGCACGTGGCGTTTTTGGGAAGTCTGCTGCGGCCGCACTATCAAAAAATCTTTCGGTCAGAACAAGCAGAATACGACCGGTAGGGTGGCTGGGCCACAGAAAGGAGTGTCATGGAAGGCGAAAATACAAGACAATTAAAGCTTGGCACGGCACTCTCGTATTTGCAAACAGCGATCAGCGTCATTATTTCTTTGGTATATACCCCTACAATGCTTTCGTTGCTTGGCAAATCGGAATATGGCATCTACAGCCTCTCTGCTGCCACCATTGCCTATGTTACGCTGTTGAATTCCGGCTTTTCGGGCAGCTATGTGCGCTTTTATTCTCGCGCCAAGGCAAGTGGCGATCCGAATGCCATTGCCAAAACCAACGGTCTTTTCAGCATCGTTTTTGCTGTCATTGGTCTGCTTGCGCTGGTGGCCGGCCTTGTGCTGACCGGCTCGGCAGAGTTGATTTTTGATAAGGGACTTACTCCGGCAGAATACGCTACAGGCAAGTCTATCATGCTGGTCTTGACCATCGGTACGGCGTATGAGCTGTTTACGAATATCTATTCGGTCATCATCATCGCCAACGAGCGATTTGTGTTCCATAAGGCCATTAACCTCCTCAAAACCATCTTAAGTCCATCAATCTGCTGGATTTTGCTGTTGCTTGGCTATCGTTCGCTGATGATGGCGATCGTGACGGCATCGTTGATGGTGGCGGTAAATACCTTTTATCTGGTTTACTGTCATGTAAAGCTGCATGTCAAGATTGATCTGCGGCATCCGTCGCTCTCCGGGCTGAAGGAGATCTCTGTCTTTTCTCTCTTTATTGTGTTGATCGCGGTGGTCGATCAGGTCAACTGGAGCGTGGATAAGCTGCTGCTTGGCAGAATGTGGGGACCCGCCTATACCGCTGTGTATACAATCGGTGGCACCATTCATCATTTGTATATGCAGCTTTCTACTGCGATTTCCAATGTTTTTATTCCGCGTGTCAATCGCATCGTGGCCGAAAACGGCGGTAAGGATGCCTTAAGCGATTGCTTCATCCGCATTGGTCGCATGCAGACCATGGTGCTGCTGCCGGTGCTGCTTGGCTTTGTATTTTTGGGGCAAAGCTTTATTGCACTTTGGACACCGGGCGGGTATGAGGAATCCTATTGGGCGGCGCTGCTGCTGCTGATTGCCTCCTTTGTACCCTATATCCAAAACATTGGGCTTTCTATTCAGGCCGCGCAAAACAAGCACCATTTTCGCTCCTATCTGTTGGCCGTTGTGGCGCTTTGCAATTTCGTGATCAGCATCTTCCTCTGCCGCTCTTACGGTGTCATTGGCTGTGCTGTTGGTAC
>JAFTQX010000004.1 GCA_017462545.1 Clostridia bacterium | reverse complement strand
GACTTGAATGTGTTATGCACGCCGCCAGCGTTAATCCTGAGCCAGGATCAAACTCTCTAAAAAATGTTTATCTATCTGACACAAGGTCAGGTAAATCCTTTTTTATAGTTGCTTTTCCAAGCTTCTCTTACTTTTTGAGTTTACTCAATGTGTTTTTAACGAGATTCCATCGCACTTTTCAGTGCTTTAGAAATTCTGTTGTTCAATTTTCAAAGACCGATTTTCGCCGCCGCTCTCCGGTTTCCCTTCGTGCCTGCGACTTTTTTATTATACCACTCCTTTTCCCGTTTGTCAATACTTTTTTAAAAGTTTTTCAAAAAGTTTTTTCGACATCCGGTTCTTTTTCGTGGCTGCTCCTCTCGAAAAGCGTTCTTCCCGCGAGGTGCTTTGCTATTATACTAAATCCTCGTGGGTTTGTCAAGAGTTTTTTTGAATTTTTTTCTTTTTTGCCTTTTTGTCTGGTTTTTTTACAAAAAGCGGCATTCTTCTGTCTATTTTTACTACATGTGTCAAAACCGGGCTAACATGCATGACGAAACATCGCAAAATTGTTAAATAAAACACAAAAACCTCTTGAATATTTACACTACATATGTTATAATAGATCGGTATGTATCGTGAGGGGCTTTGCCCCTGCCGGCACGATGATAACTATTGTAAGGAGAAAAAGAAAATGCAGAAGAAAATCAGCAACCTTCCGTTCAAAGGCACTGCAGAGCAGGAAGCAGAGCTTAAGAAGATCATTGCTGCCCACAAGCATGATAAGAGCCTGTTGATGGCTGTCATGCAGAAGGCGCAGGATGTTTACGGCTACCTTCCGCTTGAGGTGCAGACCATGATCGCAGAGGGTATGGATGTTCCGACCGAAAAGGTATACGGCATCGCCACCTTCTACGCACAGTTCGCTCTTTCCCCGAAGGGTAAGTACAACATCTCCGTATGTCTTGGTACTGCCTGCTACGTTAAGGGCGCGGGCGAGATGTTTGACAAGCTGCAGGAGCTGCTTGGCATCGGTGCCGAGGAGTGCACGCCTGATGGCAAGTTCTCTCTCACCGCTTGCCGTTGCATCGGTGCTTGCGGTCTGGCTCCCGTTCTTACCGTTAATGAAGAGGTATACGGCCGTCTGACTGCAAAGGACATGGAATCCATTCTCGCTAAATATAATTAAAGGAAGAAAAGTTTCACCGTTTTCTCCCCGGCGCTGATGTTTTAGCGGACTGATGGCGTTGTTCCGTTACCGGCAAAGGAACGCTTGTCGATGTCCACTTGATCTTCGCGCCACGCGAGGATCATCCCTACACGGAGCGGTCGCCGTCTTTCGGGAAAGCGAACGGTGAATGACAAATAACAGGAGGAAAGCATACATGAAAACAGTTGCAGAACTGAACGAGCTTCGCGCCGCCAATCTGAAGAACGTTGTTCTCCGCAAGGGCGCTGAGGCACTTGACGCTGCAAAAGCGGCTGCCCCTGCAGGTGCATTTGACGGCAAGTACAACGTACTGGTTTGCGGCGGTACCGGTTGTACCTCTTCGCACAGCGAGAAGATCGTTGATGCGCTGAACGAGGAAATCAAGAAGAACGGTCTTGAGGACAAGGTTAATGTTGTCCTGACCGGTTGCTTTGGTCTTTGCGCGCTGGGTCCGATTATGATCGTATATCCCGAGGGCGCATTCTATTCTCGCATGGACGCTGCCAATGTTGAGCGCGTTGTGAAGGAGCACCTGATCGGCGGCAAGCCCTGCACCGATCTGCTCTACGATGAGACCGTAGCCGAGGACGGCTCGATCAAGTCTCTCGATGAGACCGACTTCTACAAGAAGCAGGTTCGCGTTGCGCTGCGTAACTGCGGCGTGATCGACCCGATGAGCATCAGCGAGTACATTGCATGCGACGGTTACCAGGCTCTGGCCAAGGTTCTGACCGAGTACCAGCCTGAGGACGTTATTAAGGTAATCACCGACTCCGGTCTTCGTGGCCGTGGTGGCGGTGGCTTCCCCACCGGTCGTAAGTGGGCTCTTTGCGCCCCCAATAAGGCTCCCCAGAAATATGTTGTATGTAACGCCGACGAGGGCGACCCGGGTGCATTCATGGACCGTTCGGTCCTCGAAGGTGACCCGCACTGCCTGATTGAGGCTATGGCTATCGCCGGTTACGCAATCGGCGCTACCCAGGGTTATGTTTACGTTCGTGCCGAGTACCCGATCGCCGTTAACCGTCTGCAGGCTGCTATTGAGGCTGCACGCGAGGCCGGCATGCTGGGCAAGAACATTTTCGGCTCCGGCTTTGATTTCGATATGGAAATCCGTCTGGGTGCCGGTGCATTCGTATGTGGTGAGGAGACCGCGCTGATGACCTCTATCGAGGGCAACCGCGGTGAGCCGAGACCTCGTCCGCCCTATCCGGCTGTAAAGGGTCTGTTTAACGCTCCTACCATTGAAAACAACGTTGAGACCTTTGCCAACGTACCGCAGATCATTCTGCGCGGCGCTGAGTGGTTTGCTTCGATGGGTACCGAGAGATCCAAGGGTACGAAGGTATTCGCTCTTGGCGGTAAGATCAAGCATACCGGTCTGGTGGAGATCCCCATGGGTACTACCCTTGATGAGATCGTAAACGAGATCGGCGGCGGCGTACCGAACGGCAAGAAGTTCAAGGCTGCTCAGACCGGTGGTCCTTCCGGCGGTTGTATCCCTGCCAGCCTGATCAACACCGAGGTAGACTATGACAACCTGGTTTCTATCGGTTGTATGATGGGCTCCGGTGGTCTGATCGTTATGGACGAGGATACCTGTATGGTAGATATGGCAAAGTTCTTCCTCGAGTTTACGGTTGATGAGTCCTGCGGCAAGTGCACGCCCTGCCGTGTAGGTACCAAACGTCTGCTTGAGATGCTTGACAAGATCACCCGCGGCGAAGGCACGCTGGAGGATCTGGACAAGATGGAGGAGCTCTGCGAGTACATTAAGGCAAACTCTCTCTGCGGCCTCGGCCAGACAGCTCCGAACCCGGTTCTGTCTACCCTGAAGTTCTTCCGCGACGAGTATGTTGCCCACGTAGTTGATAAGAAGTGCCCTGCCGGCGTCTGCAAGGAGCTGCTCAGCTACACCATTGATAAGGAAAAGTGCATCGGCTGCGGCGTATGTGCAAGAAACTGCCCTGTTAACGCCATTAAGAAGACCGATTACACCGCACCCGGCCACAAGCTGCCCTCGATGGAGATTGATCCTTCTGTCTGCGTGAAGTGTGGCGCTTGTATGAGCACTTGTAAGTTCAAGGCCATTTCGAAGGGTTAAGGAGGAGAACAAGATGGATATGTTAAATGTAAAAGTAAACGGCATTGCCGTCTCTGTGCCGAAGGGCTCTACCATTCTGGAAGCTGCCCGTGCGGCAGGTGTAGAAATTCCTACCCTTTGCTACATGAAGGAGATCAACGAGATCGGCGCTTGCCGTATCTGCGTGGTTGAGGCTACCGGTGCTCGTGGTCTGGTTACCGCTTGCGTATTCCCGGTTACCGAGGGTATGGAAATTCAGACCAACACCCCCAAGGTTCGCGCCGCTCGTAAGACGACGCTGGAAATGATCCTTTCCACCCACGACAAGAACTGCCTCTCCTGCGTTCGCTCTACCAACTGCGAGCTGCAGAAGCTGTGCCTGGAGTACGGTGTAGACAGCACCGCATATGCCGGCTTTAAGCCTGAGTATGCGCTGGACACCTCTGCTCCTCACCTTGTTCGTGATAACAACAAGTGTATTCTCTGCCGTCGCTGCATTGCGGCTTGCCGCGAGCAGTATGTTGGCGTTATCGGTGCTAACAACCGCGGTATTGATACCTGCGTAGGTTCTCCCTTCAATGCTGACCTGAACAATACCACCTGTATCTCCTGCGGTCAGTGTACCGTTGTCTGCCCGACCGGTGCTCTGGTTGAGAAGGACGATACTGCTGCCGTTTGGGAAGCACTGGGCGACAAGTCCAAGCACGTCATCGTACAGACCGCTCCCGCTGTCCGCGCCGCTCTTGGCGAGGCATTCGGCATGCCGATCGGTACCAACGTAGAGGGCAAGATGGTTGCTGCTCTGCGCCGCCTGGGCTTTGAGAAGGTATTTGACACCGACTTTGGTGCCGACCTGACCATCGTTGAGGAGGCAAACGAGCTGCTTGACCGTGTGAAGAACGGCGGTGTTCTCCCGATGATTACCTCCTGCTCGCCCGGTTGGGTCAAGTTTGCTGAGTACTACTACCCCGAACAGCTGAAGAACCTGTCTTCCTGCAAGTCTCCTATGCAGATGACCGGTGCCATCATCAAGACCTACTATGCCTAGAAGATGGGCTGGGACGCAAAGGACATCGTAGTAGTAGCTGTTATGCCTTGTACCGCGAAGAAGTTCGAGATCGGCCGTGACGATCAGAACGCTGCCGGTGTTCCGGACGTTGACATTTCGATCACCACCCGTGAGCTTTCTCGCATGATCGCTCGTGCGGGTCTGAAGTTTGAGGCTCTGCCGAACGAGGAATTTGACAACCCGCTGGGCGAGGATACCGGTGCTGCCGTGATCTTCGGTGCAACGGGCGGCGTTATGGAGGCTGCTCTCCGTACCGCTAACGACTGGCTGACCGGTAAGGACAACGATAAGATCGACTTTACCGAGGTTCGCGGCACCGCATCCATCAAGGAGGCGACCTACAAGATCGCCGGCATGGATGTGAAGGTTGCTGTTGCCAGCGGCGCAAAGGCTGCCAAGGAAGTCATGGATAAGATCGCTTCCGGCGAGGCCGACTGGACCTTCGTTGAGATCATGGGCTGCCCCGGCGGTTGTGTAAACGGCGGCGGTCAGCCGATCCAGCCTCAGTATGTTCGTGACACCACGGACATCAAAGCTCTGCGTGCAAAGGCTCTGTATGATGCAGATGAGGCTGCTGTTCTCCGCAAGTCTCACAAGTCTCCTGCCGTTTGCGAGCTGTATGGCGAGGGCAAGTTCTTCGAGTCCTACGGCTGCCACAAGGCACACGAGTACCTGCACACCACTTACGTGGCACGCAAGAAGTAATTTCCTTACAATCAAAAAGCCGACGGTTTTCCGTCGGCTTTTTTACTTGCAAAAATACAAAATGTTCCATAAATATTCAGCGCATTCATGTACACAATAATAGCAGAGATCGCGAGTGCGACCTCAAAAAAATAGATTGATATACGGTGAAACAGGAGATATTACCATGTCTAGAAATAAGGTTGTTGTTCCCGAGGCGAAAGCCGCTATGGAGAAGTTCAAGATGCAGGCTGCAAGCGAGGTTGGCGTAAACCTGCAGAACGGTTATAACGGTGATCTCACCTCTCGTCAGGCCGGCTCTATCGGCGGTCAGATGGTAAAGAAGATGATCGAGTCCTATGAGAACTCGATCAAGGGCTAATCAGCTGCCAAGTAGCTGATGAAAATGGCCACGGGCAACCGTGGCCATTTTTTATCAATAAAGCGTATTCAGCAGAATTTTCATGCTGACTGCCTGCTGTAAGCGGTATTGGGGATCAAAGCTGAAAAGCACGATCTCCCCCATGCCAATCGGCATGCACAGGGCGGCGGCGCAGCCGGCAATGTGCTCTTCCCCTACCAAATACCCGTTCGCCAACAGGTCTTTTTGCGCGTAATGAGCCAGCACTGTACAGGGGATATCCTGCGGTATAGAAAACACCACCTTATCCCGATGGTAAACCGTGCTCTCCTCGGGCAGTCCAAACGTAAAGGCGGAGGGCGCATAACGCACCCGCAAATGAGAGCCGCCTGTATGAAATTCTTTTGTTGTTTTTCCCCATGTCGGAATTGTGATGCCAAGCTTCAAGTGCTCATTCAGATAAACGGCCGTTTCTCCCCAGGCGACCAATCGGCCGCCACGCGCCACAAAGGCGCGTAAGGCCGCATCTCCCATCTCGCCAAGCCCTGCATAATATTCGGAAGGCATCGTCACATACCCGTTTCTCAAAAGCCCCAGCGGCGGCTGTGCGCCCCCTACCAGCTTGGTGTATTTTTCTCCGGCGATAATCAAGATTGCAATATCATCCGGCACGCCCTGCTCGCAAAGCTCCTTTTGTAGAAGGATACGATAATCAAACTCTCCATGATGCAGTAGATTACGCACAAAGCCCTCTTCTTCATTATCCTGCTTATTCATTTTCAGAAGGCCGATTCGTTTGCGGGTGATCCTTTGCCTGCCGGGAGCCTCTGCTTGATAAAAATCACCATACTCGTCGCGGAAAACGGACTGCCCCGCCGCCAGCAAGCGGCTGGCCTGCATATAGCTTTCATTTTCACATGCACGCATACTGCACACATAGTCTTCCTGCACGTATGGTACAAGAGAGGTCAATGCTATTTCTTCGCCCGCCGCGATGGCTGTAATACCCATAGCGAGTGCCAGACAAACGTTGGCATCATCATCCACCACCGGCATACCGTAGGCATCCTTTTTTACAAATCCGCTGACCGGGTATGGGCGCTTACAGCAGAACATATCGACTACCGCATACTTAGGCTGTGCCAACGGAATAACAACCGTTCCCGCTTGATAGACTTGCCCGCCTATCACGCGCTCTTCAGCCAAGCTATACATCTCCACCTGCTGTGCGGCGGCCAAGGAAAGAAACCGATGGCGCGCAGACATATCGTGCTGTGAAAGGGGAATTAAATAATATTGTTCTGCCGATGCCGCGCCGCGCGCCGTTTGCAAAAGCGCCTTTTGTGCCATGCGCCGCAGTACCGCCGCCGGCTCCTTTGCTACCGCGGCAAGGAGTGCAAGGCTGGCGACCTGTATCTGCTTGACAATATCGGAAAGATGCCATTCCCCGCCCGGCCAGGGTGCCGGATCATTTGCGGTGACAATGCCGCCGCGCTTATCCATATCGATCACAACCGGGGTTGCAATCGCCGCATCAGCATTTTCTGTCAGCATACCGCAAATATTATGCAGCTTTGCATTGCCGTAAAAGGTGCTGATCGGATAATCCGGAAAACGATCGTCGTTGCCAAGGACAACACCACGGCAGCCGGCCGCCGTCAAGGCGCAGGCCATTTCGGCGCCAAAAAGCATCTCCTCCCGTTGTACAAGCGGCGAGGTGGACGGGTAAACGGGGTCACTCTGTACCGAAAGATTCATACGCGGGTCACGCGGACATTGATGATGATGATCCTGGAACACCTGTGGCATCCAGGAACGAAGCAGCACATCATTGATATAGCGCGACTCCACCACACATTCATTCACTGCATCGCGGTTGTTGGAATGACCGGCAAATTTATGGCGGATATGGGGCGAATAGCACCCCTCATATTCCGTGCCCAACCACTTGTTATACCACTCGGTAAACACGATCTGTCCATCCGGCTCGGCACAAGGGGTCATAATAAAGATCACATTTTCAAGAATCCTTTTCCGGTCGCCGTCCACGGCGGTGATCAGCTCATAAACAATGCGCGGGGCGGCTAAAGCGCCCCCTACCTCATTGGAATGCAGGCTGTAATTCTGCATACAAACAGCACGCCCCTCCCGGGCCAGCGCATCAATCTCTTCATCACGCAGGCCTCGCGGATCGGCCATCTTCATCGAGATCTGCCGATAATGCTCTAACTGCTCGATATTCTCCTTTTCGGAAATATATAGCTGCAAAAAGTCATTACCCTCTGTCGTTTTGCCAGCCTCAACCAGCTTTACACGCCCACTCAGGCTATCCAGCAGCCGATAATAGGCACACAAATCATTCCAATGGATCATGTGCCGGTCTTCCCCCGGCTCAAAACCGAAAAAATCAACAGGGGACGGTATATGCTTCATAGCTCCTCACTCCTCGGCCTCTTCATTTGTAAGATTATCATACTATAAAATGCCGACGAAGTCAATCACAACATTTTGCGCAAACTATAACAAAATTGCAAAAGGCCGGTGCTATACAGCCACCGGCCTTTGCTGTCTGTTTGCCATAGACAGCCTATTCAACAATATCCAAGATCAGCGGGCGGGCAGCAGGCAGCTCGGCACCGATCTCGGTGGCGGCAAGCAGACGTGCTTCCGCCGGGGCGAACAACCGCTCATCGTTTGCGTAGAGTGTGGCAAGCGGATCGCCCTTGCGCACGTAGTCACCGGTTTTGGCGGCAAGGCGGATGCCGGCTGCATAGTCGATCTTGTCTTCTTTTGTATTACGACCTGCGCCAAGCAACAGGCTGGCAATGCCATAACCCTCGGCATCGGCACGGGTGATATAACCATCACGCGGCGCGCTGACCGTATAGGTATAGGCCGCCTTGGGAAACAGCCCGGTATCATAGATCCAGGCCGGGGCGCCGCCCTGTACCCCTACCATGCGGGCAAAGGTGGCGAGTGCCTCGCCGTTTTCGATCACACGGCGAATGTCGGCGCGGCAGGTCTCTTCATCCCCGTGGCCACTGATGACCAGCATATGCGTGGCAAGCGCCAAGCAAACCTCGGTAAGATCGGCAGGGCCATCCCCTTTCAGCGTTTCAATCGCCTCGATCACCTCCAGCGAGTTGCCGATGGCGGCACCAAGCGGGCGATCCATATCGGTGATCAGCGCGCGCATTTTTTTGCCCGCGCGACAGCCGATCTCCACCATCAGCTCGGCAAGTGCGCGGCTTTCCTCTACCGTTTTCATAAACGCGCCGCTGCCGGTCTTTACGTCTAACACGATGCAATCATCGTCTGCCGCCAGCTTTTTGCCCATAATGCTGGAGGCGATCAGCGGCATGCTGTCGACCGTGGCGGTCACGTCGCGCAGGGCATAGAGCAGCTTGTCTGCCGGGGCAAGCGAGGCGGTTTGCCCCACGATGGCAATGCCGTTTTCGTTGACAATGCGAATAAACTCCTCGCCGCCGATATCGGTGCGGAAGCCGGCGATGGATTCCAGCTTATCAATCGTGCCGCCCGTGTGACCGAGGCCTCTGCCGCTCATTTTGGCAACGCGCGCACCGAGGCAGGCTACGATGGGGGCCACGACCAGGCTGGTCTTATCCCCTACCCCGCCGGTGGAATGCTTATCCACCCGCACGCCGTGAATGGCAGAAAAATCCAACCGATCGCCCGAATCGCGGATGGCCAGCGTCAGGTCGGTCGTCTCGGAGGCGTTCATGCCGCGATAATAGATAGCCATGCAAAGCGCAGAAACCTGATAGTCAGGAATTTCTCCGCGCACGTAGCCCTCTATCCAAAAACGGATCTCCTCGGCGGTCAGGGTACCGCCATCACGTTTCTTTTTGATAATATCGTACATTCTCATAGGTGTACCGCCTTTCGCTATTCGTATACCGCTCTTTGCTTGTGTTTCTTAAAGAGAGAAGGAATGGGGCAGCAGATCGCCAAGGGAATGGATAGTCAGCGTCTCCGCATTGCCGAGCAGGATAAGAAAATCATCCCCGCAGAACTCGGCCATTACCTGGCGGCATACGCCACAGGGTGTACATTTTTCGGCAGGTGCCTTGCCGGCAGGGCCGCCGGTCACGGCGATGGCTGCAAATTCACGCTCGCCCTCGCTCACCGCCTTGAAAAAGGCCGTTCTCTCTGCACAGTTGGTGGGAGAATAGGCGGCGTTTTCAATATTACATCCGGTATAGACTTTACCATCTTTTGTAAGCAGCGCCGCACCGACCGCAAAATGCGAATAGGGCGCGTAGGCCTTCTCCCTTGCCTCGCATGCGAGGCGCATCAGCTCCTTGTGTTCCATAAGCCTACCTCCTTTTTATTTTATTGTAACACAATTGCTTGCATTTATCAAGATGTAGCACAAATCGCAAGAAAAAAGCAAGCCGCAAGGCTTGCTTTTTTCTTTACGCAAAGGTCACGTAGTCACGCAGGGCAACCTCACTCATAAGTTGTTGGATAGGGGCATCCGCATCCCATAGCATTTCTGAATAGAGGGCAACGGGATACATGATGTTTTCTTCAAACATACCATCCTCTACCAGTCCGGTGATCACCAGATCGCCTTGCTTGGCATTCGCCATTTCCTTGATCATGGCGAGCGCCTTATCCGCATTGGTCAACCAATAGGCCTGTATGTACCGCCAAATTTTACGCTTACGCGTGATGCGATTCTTCTTCATGCTCTCGGAGCTGACGCCAAGATGGACAGGCTGTTCGGCATGCGCAAAGGCAGACCAGTCCAACTTGGTAAAGCCCTTGGTGACCACGCCAAAGCGATCCCCCTCCCCGCGCAAGACGGCAATGTCCTGTACAAAGGCCGTTGTTCCCTCAAAATGGTCGACCTCACTTGGCAAATACGAAAACGGAAAATCTCCGCAATTTTCCCACACGATGCGCACACGCGGATCGACAGCACGCAAAGCATCCAGTCGCGTTTTGACCGAGGTGGCATGCAGCCCAAACTGAATTTCCAAGGTCGGATACTTTTCATAGAACAAGGCTGCTGTTTTGTTGACAAAATCGGTTACTGCCTTGGCCACAGAAATACCGCCGATCTCCTGCTCCTCAAATTCGGTAGCGGTTTGAAAATAGATGCCATCCCCTGCAAGAGAGGCATATTCGCGCTCATAATAGGCAAAGATCTCCTCGCTATACTCGCCCATATGTGCAAAATCTATCTTTTTGCAATCGGTATCCCATAGCCAGGGGAATCCCCATATAACCTTCACGCCGCAGCTATGCGCGTAGGCCACCATATCCTCTGCGTTGACCGGCACGCGGTCATTCCACACAATGAGCGTGTTCATCTTCAGCTTGACCATGTTATCAATAAAGCCGCGAAAATCATAGATCACGTGTCCCCATGTCCAGATGCCGCGATTGGCGACCGAGGGATACGAGGTGTAAGCAAAATCCTTGAGCGGCTTGTCAAAGCAATTGATGCGGTAACGCTCATCATCGTGCGGGTACTCTTCCTTTAGCAGATATTTATTGTAAAAATCAAGGCAGCCGTACAGCACGCCTGCATCATCAAAGCCTTCAATACACGCGGTATCGTTTTCTACCCAAAAGGCATACTCCTCCTCGTGCGTAAGTGTATAGGAGGAGTGTGCACGGATGTAGGCATTGTTCTCCTTTGTGCCGATATAGATACACCGATAGTTTTCGACGCCGTCATCCCCACACGAAAGGCAATAGGGATATTCGTAGGTATAATCCAGCAATATTTCGCTGAGGGTTGCTATTGCTTTTTTCTGCAGGGCTGTTTGCTTTTCACCATATACGATCGCAAGTTTTTTCATGGAGCACCACCGTTTTGTAGGATTTTCACCTTTATTATAACACATTTCACTCGTAAATCAAGAAAAAACCGCACATGCCGTGCGTTTTTTGTTTCATATCCCCTGCAAAGATTGCTCCATGCGCTGTGCGGATGTACACCAAGTGAATACAGAAAATACAAAAGCAGGCAAGCCATTTGACTTGTCTGCTTTTGTATCCATGGTGAATAACTATTAAATCTAACAAAAACCATCTGCCGCACACGATGTGCGTTTGCAATAATACTTTCCATCAATACAATCAAAATCTGCTTTTTCTATATCATAATAAAATCGATAAAAGCATTTTATAATTTGCTTGCGGTTGCGCTCCTCGACGATCAGTAAATAAAACAGATCTCCGATTTCATTTGATTCAATCGCCGTTTCATCCGGCAAATATCGCTCTTTTCTCCCGACAGTGATGGATGGATAAATGCTTTTGTATATCACATACTTGCCGTATTCTTTGAACGTATAAATATGGTTATACCCGTTTCTGTTTTTGGAAAACGACCGTCGTCTTTTAAAATCGGCGACAACATCTTCTGCCACATAAAACCTTCCCGTGCAAAGATCTTTTACCTTTTTTCTCATTAGAAAGGCAAAAACGGAAAGAATCAATACCGCAAAAGCAGCAGAAACAAGGAGAGCCATCAGGTGTCGCGTAGAAAACCACAGCATAATCAACAGAAAAACCAAGCAGCAAGTAAGCATCATTACTTTCGCCTTAAAATGATCTTTTACAAAGGATATGCACATCTCCTTGGTAATTCTATTCACCGTTGCGCCCTCCCAATCTTCCTATCTACACAGAAACAGCCGAAACACCCAGCGGACGATTCGGCTGTTTGGTGCGCGAAACGAGACTTTTTCGCAGCGCCCGTTCGGCGCTTTGGTCGCCGACGGCTCTCGGGTGCCCCCAGCACGTCATTCACTCCCGTCGGTTCAAGCCCCGTTTCCCTAACATCAAACAAAAAACGGCAGCGGCGCCTTAGGCGCTTCTGCCGTTTTGGTGCGCGAAACGGGACTTGAACCCGTACGGTAAAACCACACGCCCCTCAAACGTGCGCGTCTGCCAGTTCCGCCACTCGCGCAAGAACAGTAGTATTATAGCAAAAACGGTTTCATTTGTCAAGCCCTTTTTCAAAAAAAGTCTATTTTTCTTTCTGTTTCCTACAACGGCTGAGCCATGTCTCCCCCTCTCCCCTGCTCTTTGTCGACGAGGAGAAAAAATTTTCGTTTTTTGTCAATTTTTTTCGAAAAACCTATTGACATTTCGATATCAATGTGATATCATAATGATGTCAAAAGGATTACACAAGAAGGGAAGTGGCGAGCAACGGCTCGCGGTCGGCTGACAGCCGGCAGGAGAATATGGCAGGCGAACAGAAAAAACAAGTCCCCCTGCGTCTCTCAAGCAATCTTTACACAGACCTTGCCGTATGGGCGGAGGAGGACTTCCGTTCCATCAACGGGCAGATTGAATATTTACTTTTCACTTGTGTAAAGGAGCGCAAAAAAAGCGGCGTATTTCCGCCGCAGGACAACAAGTAAGATCATTCGCGGCGGCACCCACAGCACATTTTTGGGGGGAAGCTTGAGGGTGCCGCCGAAATTCCTTTCTGATACCGCACACCGTGGTCGGCACGTGTGCGGTATTTTTCTGCAAATTTTTTGCTATTCTCTGCACGTTTCTTCTTGTTACTTGCAATCAGCATATGCCGTATGTTATAATGAAAACAAAATAAGAAAAGGAGTATGGGAGATGGCAAAGCAGATCCACACAGACTTGACTGTCATTGGCGGTGGTATTGCCGGTATGGTAGCCGCCTTGACCGCCGCGCGGCATGGTTTGCGCGTGGCCTTGGTAGAGTGGCGAGACGTGCTTGGCGGCAACAACTCCAGCGAATATCGCGTGCACCTGAACGGGGCTGCCAATGCCAATGCCTCCTTCTACGCACGTGAGGCAGGCATCGTAGATGAGATCAAGCTCTCGGTCTTTCACCAAAACCCGCGATACAATTTCAAAGAGGACTATGACCTGACGGACATGGCATTTCTCTCCCTGATTCGCGCAGAAAAAAACATTTCCCTCTTTTTAGGCACGGCAGCTTACGCGGTAGAAATGGATGGAGACCGCTTGACAGCCGTCCATGCACGCAAGGCACGCACCGAGGAGGAGTTTTGCTTTCTCTCCCCCCTCTATGCAGATGCCTCCGGTGACGGCGTCGTAGCCGAACGCGCGGGCGCTGCCTACCGCATGGGGCGTGAGGCACGGACGGAATACAACGAGAGTCTGGCCCCCGAGACGGCCGACAGCCACACCATGGGCAGCTGTATCCTCTTTACCGTCGGCAAGGCAGATCACCCTGTTCCCTTTATCAAGCCCGATTTCGCCTACGATTACCAAAAGGATGATATCCTAAAATTCGTGGAGCGTCCCGACACCGGCAGATCCTTGCCGAAAAAATTGGACGGTGTTGACGGCATTTGGTGGCTTTCGATCGGCGGGATGGATAACACGATCAAGGACAGCGATAAGATCGACCTGGAGCTGAAACGACTCGTTTACGGCTTTTGGGACTATGTCAAAAACAGCGGTGCTTACGAAAACACCGAAAACTACTACTTAAAATGGGTAGCCCCTGCGCCTGCGAGACGGGAGTCGCGCCGTTTTATCGGTGACTATGTGCTGCATCAGAACGACCTCATAGAGCAGACCGAATTTTACGATCGCGTGGCAACGGGCGGCTGGTCGATCGATGTGCACGATCCGGGCGGGGTATATGGCAGTCTTGCCACCTCAACCTTTGCGCGCGTGCACGGCCTTTACAACATTCCCTATCGCATCATGTACACGAAGGATGTCGAAAACCTCTTCCTTTGCGGACGCATTGCCAGCATGACACATATCGCCCTTGGCTCTCTGCGCGTGATGCAGACCCTGGGCGCGATGGCGCAGGCGGTAGGCACCGCAGCCTATCTATGCAAGCGAGACGGGCTACTACCGCGGGATATCGCCGAGCCGACCCGCACGAAAGAAATGCAGACCATTCTGCAGCGGGATGGCCAGTATATCAAGGATCTTTGCGAGGATGTGGGAATTGCCGCCAAAGCGACCGTAACAGCAAGCAAAACGACCGCATTGGAAAACACGCATACCGATTGCCTCTTTCCTCTCTCTCGCACGCATGTGCTGGCATTGCCGATAGCGAATGATCGGTTGACGAGCGTAGAGATCGGATTCAAGAACGAAACAGACAAGGAAAGAACAATCTCCGTTCGTCTGTTTGCCGCACGGCGACAGGATGCGTATGAAGGAGAGCGAGCGCTTACGAAAACGACCATCACGCTGCCGCCACGGGCAGATGGGTTCTTCCCTGCTGTGTTTGACGCATGCGACATCCCGCATCATTTGGCGTTGATATATATCGATGCATGCGAGGGCGTTTCGCTTTACGTCACACGTGAGCATATGGTAGGCGCCCCCTGCTTTGTTACGACCGGTGACCGCATTTCCGCACGCCTGTTCCGTGATGAAGAGCCGAAGGTGCACCAATACTATGCCATCTGTTTCCGCAGCCTTACGCCGCAGACCGACCTGTATGCGCCCGAAAATGTGATAAACGGGTGGCAGCGCCCAATCGCGCTGCCCAATATGTGGCGTGCGCCGCTGGCAAGCCAACCTACGCTGACGCTTTCCTTCGACGAGCCGCAGGATGTGGAAGAGATACAGATCCTTTTCAACGGTCAGACCGAAAGCGACCATTTCAGCACGGTGGTAGACACGCTTACGCGTGAATTCACCCTGACCGTAGAGCATGAGGGCGGCAGCACGATTACCGAGGTCTGTGACAATTACCTGGCTCTTTACCGTCATGCCTGCGCCTATCACGGCGTACGCAAGATCAGCATAACGGTCAAGGATGCCTACAATAGCCCCTACGCCGACATATTCTCGGTAAAGGTATTTTAAAATACAGGAAAGCAGCGCAGCCGTACGGCTGCGCTGCTTTTGTTTTCGGTTTATTCGGTCACCGGGTCATCCTCTTCATCCAGATAGCGGCTGGCCTGCGTGGTAAAGAGACGGTGATATTTGCCCTTTTGCTTCATCAGCTCACGGTGGTTGCCACATTCGATGATCTTGCCGTATTCCAGCACCACGACCTGATCGGCCACGGTTGCGCTGGAGAGACGGTGGGAGACGAAGATGGTGATCTTATCATCCCCAAGGCGGCCGAACTGGTTAAATACCTCCTGCTCGGCAAGCGGATCAAGCGAGGCGGTCGGCTCATCGAGAATCAGGATGTCCGACTGTTTATAGAAGGCGCGTGCAACCGACAGCTTTTGCCATTGGCCGATCGACAGCTCGGTGCCATTTTCTTCAAAATAACGCATGAGCGGCGTATCGTAGCCATCCGGCAGCCCCTCAATAAACTCGGCAGCTGCGCTTTCCCTGGCGGCAGCACGCACACGATCTTCATGAATTGGAAGATCAACATCACCAAACGAGATGTTTTCTCGCACGCTGACAGCATACTTGCCGAAATCCTGGAAGACGATACCAAAGATCTTATATAGCTCACGGACATCATACTCGCGGATATCCCGTCCATCCAAAAGAATCACGCCCTCGGTTGGGTCGTACAGGCGGGTGAGCAGCTTGATGAGCGTTGTTTTGCCCGCACCGTTCAGCCCGACCAGCACGGTGATCTGCCCGCTTTCCAGGCGCAGATTGATATGGTCAAGCACGTTGTTTTCTGTACCGGGATACGCAAAGCACACGTCGCGAAACTCTACAACATGACGGCCGCGGGCGGGAAGAACCGGCTCGGCAAGCGTGGGAACGATGGTCTCCTCCTCACGCATAAAGGTCATCATGTTATCGATAAACAGGGTGCCTTCGTAAATGGTGGCGGTCATGGTGACGAGGGTGTTGACATAGGAAACGATGGAGTTGAGCGCACCGGTATAGAGCGAGTAATCACCCAGCTGCAACGGGCCATAGGCCACCTCATGCGCCACATATACAAAGAGTACAGCATTGGCGAGCACGGTGGCAAGCGAGATGGCGATATGCCAAAAGCCCTCATGCAGAATGAGACGCTTAATGCCCGCGTAATAACGCGCAAATACCGCCCGAAACTTGCCGATAAAGGTATCGGAAAGCCCCAGCAGGCGAATCTCTTTGACCATATCCTTATTGGTCATCACGGAGGCATAATAGTTCATCTGCCGACGATCCTTGGAGCGGTGACGCATATACAGGAAGGTCTTGCGGCGGTAAATGTAGTTGATCACCGCCCCCGGCAATGCCATCAGCAGGATCAAGAGGGGAGCGGCGGGGTGCAGCCCTGCCAAAATGACCACAAAGCTGACCGCACTGATAGCGGCACTGATGACATTGAAGGTGGCAGAAAGAATCTGAATGGGGCGATGCCCTGCCTCGCGGTTGGCGTTTTCCAGCTTTTCGTAAAACTCCGGGCGGTCAAAGCTGCCAAGATCAACGCTGCGCGCCTTGCAGATGATCTTCAATCGAATATGATTGGAGACCAGCTCCCCCGCGATGCGGGTGGTCATGGTACTGATACGACCGGTAATGCGATTCAGAAACTGCTGCACAAACAGCGCAATCAGCGGATAGAGTATGAGCGTAAAATCGGTTAGCTGCCCTGTGATGGCAAGTGCAAGACGATTGAGCAGTTCTGCCCCGATATAAGCACCAACAACAGGCAAAACGCCATCCAGCAGGCAAAGAAGAGCCAGCACAAACAAAATGCTCTTTTTCGCCTCCCACACCAGAGAAATGATGTAGAACAGACGGCTGCAAAAGCCGAAAATCATATCCTGAAAAAAGCCGCGAATGCCGCGTTTTTCCTTTGTCTTATGGGGCGACCTATGCTTTGGTTCCATAGGACGGCCTCCTTTCTTGTCTTACAGGCGATGTGCCTCTACAAATTCAATAATAGGGGTAGGATCCTCAAGCCCGTGCGGGTGGTGGTCACAGCCGGCCTTGCCGATGGCAAGCAGCTCGCCGCCGTTTTCACGGTAGTACTTTTCCAGCAGCGCGCCATTCTCCACATAGGGAACCGTGCGGTCAGAATCGCCATAAACCATGACAATCGGGATCTTATTCTCAAGCAGCAGGTGCATTTGATCGATCGGATGCTCGCGGTAACAGATCAACTCGGAAAGCCCCATCCCCATAGCTGCTGTAAATTCCGGCAGCATCTCATTGCCGCACTTGCCGCCAAGGCCTGCGGGGCAGGAGAGGAAATTCATCACGGGGGCATCCAAATACAGGGCGGAAACGCATGCTGGATGGCGGGCAGCCAGCTTGAAGCCGATCAGACCGCCGCAGCTCATGCCGACCGGCACACACTTGGGATAGAGCCCATATTCGCGCGAGAGAAATTCTGCAAAGCGTGCCTTGCGGTCAAGATCCTCATCCTTGCACCAGCGGGTGATATTTTTGACATAAGCAAGATGCCAGCCGCGCTTGACCATTTCCAGCTCAAAGCCTTGAAAGGCACCAAAATACTCGGTCTTCAGCAGCCAGTTCTTCTCGTTATTTGCTTCATCGGGGAATACCAAAATCGCGTCCATCCCCTCAAACTCAAAATCAATACGCCGAAAATCATGCCAGGTAGATTCCCTCATAAGACACCTCAAAAAAAGAAATTACAGATATATTATAGCACACGCCCGTAGGCAAGGCAAGGCTTTTTTCAAAAATCTCTATCGGAAGACAAAACCGCATGGAGACGAATCCCCATGCGGTGCGTATTACTGATCAATGGTGAGCATATCATCCGTTACCCGATAGGAGCAGGTTTTCTGCCAAAGGGTCTTCTCCAACCAAACCACAGAAAAGGTAACGCTTCCCTCGCTTGCCTCTGCTTTTGGCCAAAGCGTGATCGAAACGGCATGACGCCCGTTTGGATCAAGCGGTACCGTTGAAAGATCGATCTGCGTCTGCGAAGAGATCACCCCCTCGCTCTCCGTGCAGAGCAAGAGTGTATACCCCTTCCACGCAGGAAGAGAAAACTGCAGCGTCACGCCATCAGCCGCGCTCCCCTGCTGCGGCAACGGTGACACCAGTATTTGTTCCCCCTCTACGGAAAAAGATAGATCACCATTTCCCACATCATCCAGCAGACCATCCGATATATCACCTGCATATTCGGGCGGCATAGCATTTCCACCGGCGGCCGGCAGCATGGCAGGCAGAAGCGAAAAAAGAGGCAGCACCAGCATGACCAGCGCAACACAAGCCGCCAACAAGCCGCGCACAGGGTGCGACAACCGACGGGCGCGACAAGCAGCAAAAAAGGCGGCATCATCGCTCCCTTCCGCGATCAGATCTTCACCGATCTCGCCGATGGCGCGCAAAAGCGTATATTCCTTCATAGCACGTACCCCTCCTCCTCTAACACACGGCGCAGCTTATTTCGCATGCGGAACAGCGTAGCCTTGACACGGCTTTCACCAATGCCGCCCGCGCGTGCGATCTCGGCAATCGACTGGCCGTGAAAATAGCGGCGCACAAAGGTGATGCGCGCCTCCTCCTTTTGCTTGCGCAAAAAGGCATCGATCAACGTGGCAAGCTGCTTTGCCATCATACCATCCTCTACTCCCTCTGCGTGCGGCAGGCAGGTCAGTAGCTCCTCGGATAGCTCCACAAGGCAGGCGCTGCGCTTCCCCGCACGGCGATAATCTAATAGATCCAAGCAGATATGACGCAACATCTTAAAAAGAAACGCCTCATAAACGACCGGTCGCGTAGGCGGAATGCGCTCCCATGCCTGCAGATAGGTATCATTCACGCAGCCCTCGCCATCCCCCTCGTCCTCCACCAGGCGCGAGGCGTAGCGGCGCAGACGTGGGCCATACTTGCCGTCCGTCTCACGGATGGCGCGTTCGTCCCGCGCAAAAAAGAGGTCGATAATCCCGCTGTCTTCCATGTCCGCGCTCCTTTCTCTGCCCTCATTTACCAAGGCGGAATTTTAAGGAATTGGTTACATCTTTTCTTGTTTTTTCAATATACCACACTCTGCACAGAAAAGCAATAGAAAAAGGACTTTTACAAGTCCTTTTTGCTATTTTCCGTAAAGGACGGATCAAGGTGATCTAACCCCATACGCAGGATGTTTTGACGGATCTTCTCGTAATGCGGGTTATCCTTGTAGGATTTACCCGCCCAGATCCAGCCGGCATCCTTAAAGTGGTAGCCTTCCTTTCCGTCACACGCGCCCTCAAAGGAATCGGGCGACGGAACGCCTGCCTCCATCGCGGCCTTCAGCTCGTCAAGGTGGTTTTCGTACACCCCACGCGGCAGGCAATCATGCTTGCGGCAGATGGCAGAAGCAAGCCCGACCACCTCGCCCAGCATACCGAGCGTACGCATCACGCGGACAGACGCAAAGGCAACGTGCGAGGTGCTGACCGTTCTGCCGCCGAGAAAGAGGTTGGCAACATCCCGTGCGTAAAGGCAGCGATATGGCATGGGATACGGCTCACGAATCCCACGGTGGTAGGCAAAGGAGCGGAAGGCCTCGCCAAAAGCCATCTCATTTGTCATCTCGGGGAAATGCATATCAATATCCCAAGTCAGGGCGGCAGTCGCATCGGGATAGATCACGCGGCTTTCGATATCATTTTGGTTGAGCACATAGTCCCCCACCACGCGATAGCTCTCACGCTTGCCGCCGAGGTGCGAGGCCCATACCAAACGATCTCTTGCGTATTCATCACGGCGCGGCGAGTGATTTTTCTGCCACGACCAGTTGCTGAAAATGGCAAGCAGACCGTAATCGCGGATATACTCGGTCTCCTCCCCCATCCTTCGGCGATAGCCGCTTTCCTGCTCCCAGTCGCCATTGCGAACGTGGAGGCAGGAATCCTCCTCAATCGGCAGGGCAAAATCAATATCCGGGAAGGAAGACGGCTCTGCCGTTTTCTCGGAATACCAACGAATAGATTGCCCCATGACCAAGTCTTCATGCTGCGGTGCGCCAAGGCTCTCGCCAAAGGTCTCCTTCGCCTCTCTTCCGTACATGGTAGCAGCACCGGCCATGCGAGAAAGCACAGCATCCCCCGTGCAATCGGCATACAGGTGCGCGCGGTATTTCTTCTTTTGTCCGCTCACGGTCGAGCGGGTGGTAACCGATCGGATCACGCCGCCATCACATTCGCACGCAATGACCTGCTCCTGCAAGGCTCTTTTACATTTACCCTTTGTTTCCCACATTTGAAAAACGGCGTGCTTGCGGTGATCTTCAAAATACGGCGCGGCAAAGACATCCGGCGTGCCGAAGATCGGCTCGATCTCCTTGACGATATGGCCAAGATTGGGATAAAGCCCACAATGAATGAGGCCGCCCATGCAAACACGCACCTCTGAGCTGTTACAGCCGCCTAAAATGGCACGGTCGTGGACGAGAAGCACCGAAAGTCCCATGCGCGCGGCAGAAAGCGCGGTGCAAATGCCCGCCACGCCGCCGCCCGCAACAAGCAGGTCGTAGACGGTTTCCTCTTCGATCACGGCAGGAGAAACAAAGGAATCGCGGAACGCTTCCAACGCCTCCGACTCATCGGGCGGGGTGGTATCGGTAGAAAGGAAAATGGCGTCGCAGCGGCCGTTAAAGCCGGTGAGATCATGCAGGGCAAGCGTATGCTTGCCGGGGGTGAGGGCAAATTCGCCCCCCGCCTGCCAATGCCAATCTTCCCCCTCGTTGCCGAGCACAGAAGATGGCTGACCATCCACCAGCACGGTAAAGCGACCCGCAGGCGTGCCGCGATGCCAGAGGGCTGTCCAATCCCGCGTGCGGACATAGAGGCGATAGGTGCCCGGTTCTTGGATCTCTACGGTGGTCACAGCATCGGGAACCGGAATGCCGAGACCATGTGCCATCAAATAGGGAGAGCCCATTTCGGCGGTGGATTGCTGATCTATCAGCCAGCCGCCCTTTTCGGAAAAGGACTCTGCCTCTACAAACAAGCTACTCATGCGTTTTTCTCCTTTATGGGAATCATCACGGTCATGCCGCCGTTTGGCGGAAAGATCTCCAAATTCGGCATTGCCTCTTGCAAGCAATAGCTGCTTGAGGGTAAAAAGGTATACAAAATGCGGCTATACAGCGCGTTGATCTCTTGCTCGCCGGCATCCTCGGGCAGATCAAAGCAGACCCATTGCGCGGGCGGTACGATCATGCTGTTTTCGGCTTCCTGCGCGGTATCCGAAAGATAACCAACGCAGCAATCGACCTGCTCTTCACCGTTGAGATAGGCAGCATACAATGGCTCACCTTCTCGTTCAGGCACGGTCTTTTCAAAGCGATGCCACACACTCTCACAGCAAACGGTGTCGGTAAGCGGAGAGAGAGCACGCACACCAACGATCGCCATGCGCGGCAAGGAACGGATGGTATAGGAAAGCTCCTCTCCGCCGCGCACGACCAAATCAAAGGCGGGGCGCGCGTAAGATTTCAGGGATATATCAGAGCAGCGCGCATCCTTAGGAGAAACGCCGTGGTACTCTCGAAAGGCGCGCCCAAAAGAAGAGGCAATCTCGTAACCGTAGCGCAGACCGATCTCCTGCAAGCTGCCGCGCCCGGACTTGATATCCTCTCCTGCCAGCGTCAGGCGACGGCGACGCACATATTCACCAACCGGCAAACCGACAATAAAGGAGAAAATACGGCGAAACTCGTAGACAGAAAGACCTGCCATGTGAGCAAGCGTGGTGCCTGCCAGCTCCTCGGTCAAATGCGCCTCGATATAATCAATGACGACATTGATCTTCTCGATACCGCTCATCACAGCGGCTGCACCATCTGGCTCATGCCCCACACGGTCATCTCCTCTACGATGGCGCGTGCGGGCAAGGTAGCGGCATAATAAACGGCAGAGGCGATGTCGTCACAGGAAAGCGAATCGGCCGTTTCACCAATACCGGCCGCCGACTGGAAGCCGGTGCTGGCCGAGGCGGGGATGATGCAGGTGGCACGCACACCATAGGGCTGCAGCTCGACCTGCAGGCCCTTAGTAAAGTTGAGCACACCGGCCTTGGCCGCGGCATAAACCGACCAATCAGCCCAGGCATGGGTGGCACAAACGGAGGAGATATTGATGATGGTGCCGCTCTTTCTTTCCTTCATTTCCGGAACAAAAACATTGGCAGCATACATCACGCTGTTGAGATTGAGTTTGATGATGGCGTCAATGGCTTCCTCACTCTGCTCTTCAATCGGCTTGATGGAAAGACCTCCACCCGCATTGTTGACAAGGATATCTACCCCGCCCATCTTCTCTTGGGCAAAGGCGTAAAGGGCCTGCCAATCAGCCATGCGTGAAACGTCCTGCACGAAGATGTAGTCTGCCCCGCTTTCGGTCTGTGCCTTTTTGAGGGCATCCTCATGTCGGGCGGTGATGAGCACGGTAAAGCCGTTTTCTTTAAACAGTTTGGCGGTGGCAAGGCCGTAGCCGCTGGTGCCGCCGGTCACGATAACTCGTTGATTCATAGGTCGCTCCTTTGTGTTTTTCTTTCATTATAGCATAGAGTAACCGTTTTTTCTATACCGTTTTTGCACAAAAATGAGAAGACATGTAGACAAAGCCTCCCTTTTATGCTATGATAAACAAAAAAGCAAACTGGTGGTGCACAATGAATCCATACGGAACAATTAAAATCAAGCTGGATGCCCTTCTCAAAGAAAAGGGGCTTAGTAAAAATAAGCTGAGTCACCGTGCTGAAATGCAAAGAACGCAGATCAACAACTATTGCAAAAACGAGATCACACGATTGGATATCGACGTTTTAGCACGGATCTGCTCGGTTTTAGATTGTAAAATCGAGGATCTTTTGGAGTTTGTTCCAACAGAAGGCGGCGAATAAAAGAAAAAGCGGACAAGGTCCGCTTTTTCTTTTATTCATAAATTGGGAAACGCTTGCAGAGAGCGGCGACCTCGGCGGTCACGCGCTCGCGGTTGCCTTCAAAATCCACAGCGATATCATGGATAAAGGCGGCAATCTGCTTCATTTCCGCCTCTCGGAAGCCACGCGTGGTCACAGCAGGCGTCCCCAGACGGATGCCGCTGGTGATGAAGGGGCTTTGCGGGTCATTGGGAATGGCATTCTTGTTGGCGGTGATATGCACTTCGTCCAAACGGTGCTCCATTTCCTTGCCCGTCAGGTTGAAGGGGCGGAGGTCGAGCAGCATAAGATGATTATCCGTACCACCCGAAACGATGTTGAAGCCGAGACGAAGCAGCTCGTCACACAGCACCTTGGCATTTTTGACGATGTTCTTTTGATATTCCACAAATTCAGGCTTGAGCGCCTCGCCAAGCGCAACCGCCTTGGCGGCGATAATGTGCATCAAGGGACCGCCCTGCGTGCCGGGGAAAATGGCCTTGTCGATCTGCTTGCCAAGTGCCTCGCGGCAGAGGATCATACCGCCACGCGGCCCGCGCAGCGTTTTATGCGTGGTGGTTGTCACCACGTCGGCATAGGGCACAGGGCTGGGATGCACACCGGCGGCAACCAAGCCTGCAATGTGCGCCATATCCACCATCAAATAAGCACCGACCTCGTCCGCAATCTCGCGGCAGCGGGCAAAATCAATGGTACGCGAGTAGGCACTGGCGCCGACTACGATCAGCTTCGGCTTGCATTCGATGGCGATCTGCCGCATGTTATCATAGTTGATTCTGTGGGTTTCATCATCAACACCATAGGGAACGATGTTGAAATACTTACCCGAAATATTCACGGGCGAGCCGTGCGAGAGGTGACCACCGTGGGCGAGATTCATACCCATGACGGTATCGCCCGGGGACAGCAGCGCAAAGAACACGGCCAGATTTGCCGAGGCACCGCTATGCGGCTGTACATTCGCATGCTCTGCCCCAAAGAGCTTTTTGGCGCGCTCGCGCGCCAACTCCTCTACCACGTCTACGGCGTAACAACCGCCATAGTAACGGTGAGTGGGATAGCCCTCGGCGTATTTGTTGGTCAGTACCGTGCCGGCGGCGGCAAGAACGGCGGGGGAAACAATATTCTCGGATGCGATCAACTCAATCGTGGTCTGCTGACGGTCAAGCTCCTCACGGCAGGCCGCAGCTACCTCCGTATCAAACTGCGAAAGGAAATCTAGTTCTTTCATGTGTTTCTCCTGTCTTGGGCAATTGTCTGCCCGTTTTTTATATGGAAAGCAGCGGCGCATTGCGCCGCTGCTTGCTTTTAGTCGATAACCGACTCGTCCCAAGCGGCGGGCGCCTCGTAGCCAAGCAGGCGTACGGTGGTTGCGGCCACATTCGAGAGGCCGAAGGTTCCCTTGTCCTCTTTTACGGTGTAACCGTCCTTGGTATAATTGTCATAGATGATGAACGGAACAGGGTTGAGCGTATGGCTGGTCTTGGCCTTGAAGCTGCCATCCTTGTTGGCCTTGGGCTCCTTGGTCTTCTTATCGATCTCATACATCTCGTCTGCGTTACCGTGGTCAGCGGTGATCAGCGCAACACCGTGCAGGCGGTCAACAACAGCAAGAATGCGTGCCAGCTGCAGGTCAAGCGCCTCCATCGAGCACTCGGTTGCTAAGAAGTTACCGGTATGGCCGACCATATCACCATTCGGGAAGTTAACGCGCAGATACTTATATTTGCCGCTCTCCAGGCACTCGATCAGGCGATCGGTGATCTCGGCGCACTTCATCCACGGACGCTGCTCAAAGGGGACAACATCCGAGGGGATCTCGATATAGGTCTCCAGCTCCTCGGAGAACTTGCCGCTGCGGTTACCGTTCCAGAAGTAGGTTACGTGACCGTATTTCTGCGTTTCGGAAATAGACAGCTGCGATACACCGGTAGCACAGAGATACTCGCTCTGCGTTTCGGTGATCTCGGGCGGATTAACAAGATAGTGCGCGGGAATATGCAGGTCACCGTCATACTCCAGCATGCCGGCATACTGTACGTTGGGCACGCGGCGGCGATCAAACGCGGTAAACTCCTCACCGCCGTCAAAGGCGCGGGAAATCTCGATCGCACGGTCACCACGGAAGTTATAGAAGATCACGCTGTCGCCATCCTCAATGGTACCAACCGGCTTGCCATTTTCAGCAATGATGAAGGGGGGCAGATCCTGGTCGATGACGTGCAGCTCCTCGCGGTAGGTGCGAACAGCCTCCTCAGCCGAGGCAAACTGTCTGCCCTCGCCGAGCACATGCGTCTGCCAGCCGCGGTCAACCATTGACCAGTCAGCCTCGTAACGGTCCATGGTCACCTTCATACGGCCGCCACCCGAGGCGATCTTGACATCAAAGCCGGGGGCGCGGAGCGTGTTCAGAAATTCTTCAAAAGGAAGGATATAATCCAAAGCAGATGTCTCACCAACATCACGACCGTCAATCAGGATGTGGATGCGTGCGCGAGCAACGCCCTCCTCCTTGGCGCGAACGAGCATGGCCTTGAGGTGGTCAATGTGAGAGTGCACATTACCATCCGAGAAGAGACCGATGAAATGCAGCGTGCTGCTGTTGGTCTTGACATTGCCGATGAGGTTCTGCCAGGTCTCGGAGGCAAACATCTTGCCGCTCTCGATCGACTGGCTGACCAGCTTGGCCCCCTGTGCGAACACCTGACCGGCACCAAGCGCGTTGTGACCAACCTCGGAGTTACCCATATCATCGTCGCTGGGCAGACCAACGGCGGTGCCGTGTGCCTTCAGCGTTACCATGGGGTAATTGGTCATCAGATAATCAAGGGTGGGAGTGTGAGCCGCAAATACGGCGTTAGCGGCGTTGTGCGGAGCGATACCGACACCATCCATGACGATGGTGACCAGCGGCCCCTCTACACCGGCGAACTTGGTAGATTTTTTCAGTGCGTTAACCATGTTTTTTTCCTCTTTATTTATCAAAATTTTATTCATCAATAATCAGCATCGGCCAGATAGCGATGGCCGTTTTCGGCAATGAAACGCTTACGCTCGGGCAGGTCGTCTCCCATCAGCACCTCAAACATACGGCAGGTCTCCTCCGCGTCAGCCGGCATGACGGCAATCAGGCGGCGCGTAGCGGGGTTCATGGTGGTCTGCCACATCATATCCGGCTGATTTTCGCCAAGGCCCTTGGAGCGCTGCAGGGTATATTTGGTTTTACCAAGCTCCTCGATGATCTTCGCCTTCTCTGCCTCGTTGTAAGCAAAGTAGGTCTGATCCTTGGTGGTAATTTCAAAAAGCGGAGACTCGGCAATGAAGACCTTCTTTTCTGAAAGCAGCGTAGGCAGCAGGCGGTAAAAGAGGGTCAACAGCAGGGTGCGGATCTGAAAACCGTCCTCATCTGCATCGGTACAAATGATGATCTTGCTCCAACGGAAGGCCTTCATATCAAAGGGAGGCATGTCGGTTTTCACCTTTTCATGCAGCTCGACACCGCAGCCGATCACGCGCAAAAGATCAACAATGATCTTGCTTTCAAAAATGCGAGGGTAGGTGCTCTTCATACAGTTGAGCGTTTTACCACGCACGGGAATGATGGCCTGAAACTCGGCATCACGCCCGAGCTTACAGGAGGTAAGAGCCGAGTCACCCTCTACGATGTAGAGCTCGCGCACCTCGGGGTCCTTTGAGTGGCAGGAAACGAATTTCTCCACGCGGTTGGTCACGTCCATCGAGGCGGTGAGCTTTTTCTTCAAATTGATGCGCTCACTCTCTGCCCTCTCGCGGCTGCGCTTATTGAGTAGCACTTGGTTACCGATAACCTCGGCGGCATTCGGATTTTCAAGGAAGTAGATCTCTAACTGCTGCTTGAGAAAATCGGTCAGGGCGCGGGTGATAAAGACATTGTTGATCGCTTTTTTAGTCTGGTTTTCATAGGAGGTTTCGGTAGAGGCACTGTTGATAATGATGACCAAGCAGTCCTCAACATCCTGGAACGCGATCTTGCTTTCATTCTTGGTATATTTTCCGGCAGAGCGGAGGTATTTATCAATTTCAAAGGTAAAGGCGGTGTGCACAGCCTTGGCAGGTGAGCCGCCCAGCTCCAGATAACTGGAGTTGTGGTAGTATTCGGCCAGACTCATATTTTTAGAGGTACAGAACACGATCTCGGCACGGAGCTTGTAATCGGGCTTGTCCTCACGGTCACGGCCAACGGCCTCCATTTTCCAATTTACGGGTGGCGTCATGGAATCGCCACCGGTCAGCTCCTCGATATAATCGACGATACCGTTTGCATAGTAATATGCCGTTTCTTCAAATTTGCCGTCTTCTTTTTCCAGCTTCAACACAAAACGAACGCCCGCGTTGACGATCGCCTGACGGCGCATGGTGGAGATAAAAAATTCATGTGGGATGCGAATATCGTTAAAGACCTTGATATCCGGACGCCAATGCACGGTGGTACCGCTTTTGCGCTCACCGCGGGCAAGAGGCCTCTCCTCCAGCTCGCTTACGGCAGAGCCGGATGCAAAATGGATCTCGCTGACCTTGCCCTCCTTAAAGGATTGCACATGCATAAATTCCGAGCTGTACTGGGTGGCGCAGGCACCGAGGCCGTTCAGACCGAGCGAATAATCGTAAGCTCCCTCACCGCTGTTATTATTATACTTACCGCCGGCATACAGCTCGCAATAGATCAGCTCCCAGTTGTAGCAGCCCTCTTTTTCGTTGTAGCCGAGCGGCACGCCACGACCACAGTCCTCGACGCGGATGGAATAATCACGATAGGCGGTTACGGTGATCTCTTCACCAAAGCCGGCGCGCGCCTCGTCTACTGCGTTGGCAAGAATTTCAAAGAAGGAGTGCTGGCAGCCCTCCAGCCCGTCCGACCCGAAGATAACGGCGGGACGCAAGCGCACACGGTCAGCGCCTTTTAGTTTGGTGATACTTTGGTCATTATATTCCGCGCGCTTACTTTTCGCCACGAACGGTTCCTCCCTTGATGGATTTGAAGGGCAAAAAATGCCTTGCTATAATGTATTATTTTACCACAAAAACTCGAATCTGTCAACACATTCTCCGAAGGATATCGGAGCTTTTTCACCGAACAATCAGGACAGCTGCTTCAGCATGGCAAGCAGCTCGCCCGCATCCTCCATGGTGGTCTCCGGCTTGCGGGCGGCGGCCTCATAATCGGCATGCGTCGTTTCGCCGCTGAAAACAAGAATGGTATGTGCATCGGCGCGCAGACCGCACTCAATATCGGTATAGATGCGGTCGCCTACCACCACCGTCTCATCCGGGCTGACACCTACGCGCTGCATGGCCAGCTGCGGCATCAGCGGCTCCGGCTTGCCGATCACAAGCGGGCGCTTGCCGGTTGCCTGATACAGCATCTCACACACAGCGCCGCAGTCGGGCACGAAGCCGTACTCGGTGGGGCAAACGGTATCGGGGTGGGTGGCGATATACAAAAGATCCTTGGTGGAAAGCATGCGCGAAACATCATCCAGCTTGCGGTAGGTCAGCTCGGTATCATACCCGGCGACAATGCCGGTGATACGGTCATCTGCCACATCGGTCACATCAAGCCCTGCCTCGGCAAATTGAGTGAGCAGAGAGCGCGTGCCAAGCACATAAAAATGCTCACGCGGGTGATGGCGCAGCAGATAATCAGCCGTTGCCTGTGCGGAGGTGATAAAATCCCCCTCCTCTGCCGCGATGCCAAGGCGTGCGAGTTTCTCAATATACCCATCCACACTTTTTGAGGAATTGTTGGTCATAAACATATAGGTCTTGCCCTGCGCACGGATGGTGGCCAGCAGCTCCTTGGTAAAGGAATACAGCCGCTCTCCGAGGTAGAGTGTACCGTCCATATCAAATAAAAACAAACGAATGCGTTCAATCGGTAACATAAAAGCGTCTCCTTGTTTTCTGTTGCTATTATTGTAGCACAAAGCGCGGCAAAAATCCAGTATCTACCGTTTTTCTTTTTCACAAAAAGCAAAATGCACGTTTTTCCTTTATAAAACAGGAAAAGATTGGCTACTTTGTTCCTTGACAGATGGAAGACCGAGTGCTATAATAAGGAACGTATTAAAAAAACAATTTGAGGCGAACTATGTCTACTATTCAAATTCTTCTCAGCTTGGCGTTATGCCTGTTTGTTGGGTTAATGATGACCCGCGTGCTCAAGCCCCTTCACCTGCCGGATGTAACGGCCTATCTCATCGGCGGTGTGCTGATCGGCACCTATTGTCTCGGCCATGTGGTGCTGGGCGGCTTTGCCTTTGGCTTTAACAGCGAGCTCGCGCCCGTAGAGGCCTTTACCATTATTTCGGATGTGGCACTTGGTTTTATTGCCTTTGATATTGGCAATGAGTTCCGCACCAAGGACTTAAAAAAGACCGGCAAGCAGGCTGGCGTGATCGGTGTTTTGCAAGCGGTTGTGACCACGATATTGGTTGACGCAGTGCTGATCGGCGTGCACTTTTTGCTGATCGCAACGACGGGCACTGACTACCTGCCCCTGCCCGCCTGCATCATTCTTGGTGCCATTGCCTCGGCAACCGCACCCGCCGCTACGCTGATGGTCGTACGTCAGTACAAGGCAAAGGGTCCCTTAACCGACATTCTTCTTCCCATCGTTGCGTTGGACGACGCAGTCGGCCTGATCCTGTTTGCCATTTCCTTTGGTGTGGCAAAGGCACTACATGTCAGCGGTGGTGGATTGGATCTCATTGCTGTAGTGGTAGAGCCGTTGCTGGAGATCGTTCTCTCGCTGGTGCTGGGTGCCATTCTCGGCTTTATTCTTTCCTTTGTGGAGACCTTCTTCCACTCGCGCAGCAACCGTTTGACCTTGATGATCACCTTTGTTTTCTTGACCGTAGCGCTGGCCAAGCTGCACTTTGATGTGGGCGTCAAGATCCACTTCTCTTCTCTTTTGACCTGCATGATGCTGGGAACGGTATTCTGCAATGTATGTAAAACATCCGAGGAGATGATGGAGAGAACCGAGCGTTGGACAAAGCCGCTGTTTCTCCTTTTCTTTGTCATCAGCGGTGCAAGTCTGGATTTGAGCGTATTCTCCAAGCCGATCTTTATTCTGATTGGTGTTCTGTACATCCTTGCCCGTTCGGCAGGCAAATGCCTGGGGGCAACAAGCAGTGCCAAGATGATGAAGTGCGATCGCAACATCGTCAAGTACCTGGGCATTACGCTTTTGCCGCAGGCCGGCGTGGCGCTGGGCATGGTGAGCACGGTAGCAGCCGACGAGGTCTTTGGTCATACCGAGATCGGCAACACGGTACGCTTTGTCATTCTCTTTGGCGTACTGATCTATGAGATCTTTGGCCCGATGATGACCCGCTGGGCACTCACCCGCGCAGGCGACATCCAGAGCAAGCCCGAGGGGCTGACTGCTCGTCGCGAAAACGCCAATTGATAAAAAGCCGAGAGCAGTGCTCTCGGCTTTTTATCTGCACCGTATACATCCGGCATGAATAAACTGTTACAAACGGAAAAATATTTTTTGTAAAAAAAGCACGAAAACCCGTTGACTTCACTTTTTATTCTGTGATATAATAGAAAAAAATGAAAGGAGGCATTTCCATGAACTTCTTGAAGACTCTTTGGCCCACTCCGTTTAAGATTCAAGAGAAAAATCTCGTTTCCCTGTTGATCCAGCTGATCATCTTCCTTGTCATTTGCGCCGTTGTTGGATGGCTGATCGGCATCCTCTCTAAGGTTGCCATTATTGGCGTTGTATTCATCCTGATCGGTAGCTTGATGGAGCTCTACAGTATCGTCGGCATCGTCCTTTGTATACTGAAATTCCTCGGTGCTATTTCGTAACGGAAAGCAAACAAAAAACGCTCTCAGAGAGCGTTTTTTGTTTTATACAAGCGACTTGAGAATGCAGTCGGCTGTGGCGCGGTTATTGGCCATGGGCACATCATAGACCTGCGCGATACGTAAAAGCGCCTTGACATCCGGGTCGTGCGGCATGGCGGTCAGCGGATCGGAGAAGAAGATGATAATATCGATCTTACCATCTGCCACCTGTGCGCCAATCTGCTGGTCGCCGCCAAGCGGGCCGCTTAAATAGGCCTTGACGGGCAGGCCGGTTGCTTCATTGATCTTGCCGGCGGTGGTGCCGGTGCCGCAGAGAAAATGATGAGAGAGGATCTCCTTGTTCTTCTGACACCACTCCACCATGGCGGGCTTCATATTATCGTGTGCGATCAGGGCGATTCTTTTCGTCATTCTTTTTTCCTTCTTTTTCTTATTTTGGCTTGTCTATATCCTACCACGGAAAGAGAATTTTGTCAAGAAAAATCTTCTTGTTTCTTGACAAGAGATACGTGCTATGGTAAACTGAAAGCAACAAACAGAAAACGAGGATTTTACCATGATCTATCAACATATCCCCCTGCGTGAAAACGACCCGGACGTCTTTTTGACGACCTATATCGCCGATGAGCGGCGCATGGTGCGGGATGCCATTCTTGTGATTCCCGGCGGTGGCTACGGCATGGTTTGCGATGACCGCGAGGGCGAGCCGATCGCGCTTGCCTTTCTTGCCGCCGGTCTCAATGCCTTTGTCCTGCACTACTCGGTAGGTGAAAAAGCAAAATTCCCGCGTCCGCTGGCAGATGCCTCGCTTGCCATGTGCCACATCCGTGAGCATGCTGAGGAATACGGCATTGACCCGCTTCGTGTATTTGCCGTTGGTTTTTCGGCTGGCGGCCACCTGTGTGCCTCGCTTGGCTCACTTTGGAATCTCCCCACCCTTCGGGAGGAGCTGCCGGACATGCCCTACGGCATCAATCGTCCGACAGGTACCATTCTCTGTTATGCGGTTCTCTCGGCTACGGTGGCAACGCACATGGGCTCCTTCTGCAACATTTTAGGCACAAAGGAACCGAGTGAGGAGGAGCTTGCCCGCTATTCGATCAACTGCTGTGTGCATGAAGGCACTTCCCCTGCCTTCTTTATGCATACCTATGATGACCCGCTCGTACCGCTGATGGGAGCACTTGTCACCATGCAAGCCATGCGGGAAAAGAACATCCCCTTTGCCGCACGCATTTACCCACACGGCAACCACGGCATCGCCCTCTCGAATGAGCTGACCGGATTTGGCAATCCCGATCTGGCACCGAAGGATGGCGAGCGCTGGGTAGCGGACGCCGCCGAATGGATGAAGGGGTGCCCTTCCTCCGAACAGGTATAAATTTTATTTTTTCCACCGATTGCTTGATCCTTGGTGTCTTTTCTATCCAATTTTGTGATCTTCTTTCCAAAAGGCATCGGGAACCATTTGAAAAAGGCGTGACGGCTGTCACGCCTTTTTTTATTGTCCATACAATAAAAGCAGATGCAAAACGCATCGAAAGGAGATATGTGATGAACAGATTTCAACGCGCCTGCTGCGGGGGCGCAGAAGACGTTCGCTCCCGTAGTGCCATGCGAGAGCGCGCCTCGATGCCGAATACGATGGACAACTGCCTGAGTGACATGCCGCTTGCCATGGCCTATGTGTCGAGCCAACGGTTTGAGAACCTATATGCGCCGACCGACGGCTGGCATCACGGCACCATCTTTGCCGATCTTGATAAGCCTTACGAAGGAGGATGCTGCCGATGAACATGGAATTTACCGAGGAGCAGCTCTCGGATGAGATCGCGGCCACGCGCTTTGCCCTCATCGAGTTGACGCTGTTTTTAGACACACACCCCTCTGACGCGCAGGCATTGCAGCTATTTACGGAATACCGTGACAAGCTGATGGCGCTCTCGGAGCAATATGTTGGCCTCTTTGGCCCGCTGGAGATATACGACGTGAGCGGAAAAAACGGCTGGACATGGGGCATAACCCCGATGCCCTTTGAAGGAGGGAGATAAGCTATGTGGGAATATTTGAAGCAGCTGGAATACCCCGTTCGTGTCCGCAAGCCTGACGCGCGTGCGGCCAAGATCATTCTTTCGCAATACGGCGGCCCCAACGGTGAGCTGGGTGCCTCGCTGCGTTACCTCTCGCAAAAGCATGCCATGCCCGACCGCCGTGTAGCCGGTCTCTTAAATGACATCGGTACAGAGGAGCTTGCCCACTTAGAGATCGTTGGCACGCTCGTACGACAGCTCACGCGCAATCTGACGATCGAGCAGATCAAGGAAGGCGGCTTTGATGCCTACTTTGCCGACCATACAGTCGGCATATGGCCGGCAAACGCCAGCGGCGTGCCGTGGAGCGCGGGCATGATCCAATCGCTTGGCGATCCGCTTGCCGACCTTGCCGAGGACATGGGTGCCGAGCAAAAGGCACGCGTGACCTATGACAACATTCTGAAGCTGGTTGACGACCCGGACGTGTGCGACGTCATTCGCTTCCTGCGCGAGCGCGAGATCGTGCATTTTCAGAGATTTGGAGAGGCCATGGGCATGATCCGCGACAAGCTGAACGAAAAAAATTTTTACGCCTTTAACCCCGCCTATCCGTTAAGAAAATAAGAAACGAGCCACCGGGTGCGCGATGCGCGCCCGGTGGCTTTTTGCTTTTTAGATGCGCTTTGTCGGTCTGACGGCAAAGGCAATGGTGAGGATAGCGACGGCCACCATACCGATCCAAATCCAGATCGTTTGCTGCCAGCCAAAGGAATCGGCCAGCGGCCCAAACAGGCAATACTGCAAGACAAGCCCGAGGCTGGAAGCGGCATTGATCAGCCCGGCGGCGGTACCGTCCTTGCCGTGCTTTTCGTACCGCGTGGTATAATACTGCGTCAGCATATGGGTGGAGGTAAGCGTCAATGCTGTCACACACAGCGCAAGAATCATCAGTGCGATCGGAGCCTCCCCTACCCCGTGCAAGAGAACCACAAAGGGAAAGGCACATAGCAGCATTAACAGATAGCAAGCGATTTCATTTTTGATAAGGCGTGGATAGACAACCGTTTTAATCAGCAGCATACCGAGGATACCGCTTGCGATGATCAAAATGTTCAGCAGATTGCCAAGCATGGGCGAAACGCCCTCATAGCTTTGCATCAGCATAGTGGGCGAGAGCGTTTTGGTGGCATTTTCCACCATAGTTCTGATCAAAACAGCAGGCAAAACGGCAACAAGGCCCCCTGTCAAAAACAGCTTTACTGTGCTCGTGTGGTTTTCCCTCTCCGCTTTTTCTTCTACCATTACCGGCTGTACCTTCTCACGATCGGGGATGAGGTAGCGATTGGCGCACCGACAGGCAAGCGGCATAGCGGCCGCCAAAAGGAGCAGGACGACCGCAGAAAGCGCAAAGTTATCCTGCCAGCGTGGGATAAACGCGGCGGCAACATAGGAGATCATCAAGCCACCCGAGGTAGCAAAGGAGAGATAAAACACCATGCTTGACCGATCGCTGCGAACGAGCTGCGAAGAAACGATCTTAAACACCGCGGGCCACAGCGCAAACTGAATCATCGCGCTGAACACCCAGGCAATCAGCATAACCGCATAATTCTGACAGAAAAAAATAACGATATTGGAGGCGGCGCTGCCAAGCAGGCCGATCGTGATCAGCTTTTCCGGGCTGTATTTATCGGCAAACAGTCCACCCACGATCTGCATGGGCGTATAAGCGATATAAAAAGCGGCAGAAATCCAGCTGGTTTCGGTAAGCGTGAGCACCCCTTCCTTCACGATGGCAGCCATCGCAGAGGAAAAGCAGCTGCGCGTCATGTACAGCAGGGCGTACATCAACCAGATAAACGCAAAAAAGCGACGACTGATTCTTCTGTTTTCAAAATGGACATGGTTGTCTTTCATCAAATTCATGTATGCTCATGCCTCACATCTTGTTGTTGCAACGCCATTATTATACTGCCAAGCGAGCCTATTTGTCAACACAATTTTCTTGACAGAAGGTGTGGAATGTGCTATACTATCCTTTGTTATTAAACAGACAGAGGAAAACGGACATGAACACAGAAAAGATGTATAAAGAGGTTGGCATCTCCCACGAGGTATACGCGTTTGGCGAGAAGATTCTTGCCGGACTGCGTGAGCGCTTTGAGGAGATTGACCGCCGCGCAGAATACAACCAGACCAAGGTATTGGACGCGATGCAAAAAAACCGCGTCAACGCCACCTGCTTTGCCGCCACCACCGGCTACGGCTATGACGATGTGGGGCGCACGACCTTAGAAAAGGTCTATGCCTCCTGCTTCCATACCGAGGCGGCATTGGTTCGCCCGCAGATCACCTGCGGTACGCACGCGCTGACCGTGGCGCTTTCTGCCAATTTGCTGCCGGGAGACGAGCTGCTCTCGCCCGTGGGTAGACCCTACGACACGCTGGAGGAGGTTATCGGCATTCGCCCCTCCCCCTGCTCGCTGATGGAATACGGCGTGACTTACCGCCAGGTGGACCTGCTGCCGGATGGCAGCTTTGATTACGACGGCATCGCTGCCGCGATTAATGAAAAGACAAAGGTTGTTACGATCCAGCGTTCCAAGGGCTACCAAACGCGCCCCTCCTTTTCGGTCAAGCAGATCGGTGAGCTGATCGCCTTTGTCAAAAAGATCAAGCCCTCTCTCATCTGCATGGTGGACAACTGCTATGGTGAGTTTGTCGAGGAGATCGAGCCCTCGGACGTAGGGGCCGATATGACGGTTGGCTCGCTGATCAAAAATCCCGGCGGCGGACTTGCTCCGGTTGGCGGCTATATTTGCGGCACTGAGGAATGCGTGAGTCGCTGTGCCTTCCGCCTCAGCGCACCGGGTCTTGGACAGGAGGTGGGTGCCAACCTGGGCATCATGCCTGCCCTCTATCAAGGTTTCTTTTTTGCGCCTACCGTGGTAGCGGGTGCCTTGAAGGGAGCAGTATTTGCCGCAAATATTTATGAAAGACTGGGCTATCACGTTGTGCCAACGGGATCAGAATCCCGCCACGATATTATTCAAGCGGTAGAGCTTGGCTCGCGTGAGGCGATGGTGGCCTTCTGCGCCGGCATTCAGGCAGCCGCACCGGTAGACAGCTATGTAACGCCCGAGCCGTGGGCCATGCCCGGCTATGATGCCGAGGTCATTATGGCGGCAGGTGCCTTTGTACAGGGTTCCTCGATCGAATTAAGCGCAGACGGCCCGATCCGTGAGCCGTACGCCGTTTATTTCCAAGGAGGCTTGACGTGGTATCACGCCAAGATGGGCATTTTGATGTCTTTACAAAAGATGGTGGACGCAGGTCTTGTCTCCATTGACAAGCTGCAAGCATAAACAACGCCGAGGGCAGGCATCTGCTCTCGGCGTTGTTTTATTATTCCCTTGCCGCGCGAAAATCGCGCGGGCAAATCCCAATATGTTTGGTAAAGGCGCGAGAAAAATACTGAGGGCTATCAAAATGCAGGCGAACGGCAATTTCGGTTACGCTTTGGTCGCTTTCCAGTAAAAGTCGGCGTGCCTCCTCCAGCTTGCGGGTATGATACCAATGCATGATGCTATCCCCCATTACACGACGGAAGGCGGCACACAATCGGCTTTTCCCGTAATGAAAGTGAGCACAGATCGCCTCCATATCCAAATCAGCATAGATATGCGCCTCTAAATAGGAGCATATATCCGCGACGAGCTGCTCCTCCAACTGCATGCGAGAGGAAAACAGGCCGCCGTCTGCCGCTGCTGTCTCACGCAAAAGACCAATAAGCAGCTGCTCAAGATAAAGGGCGATCATCTGCTGGCTGCCAAGTGGCGCATCCGCCAACGGGGTAAGTGGGTGCACCGGCCCTTGCGCAAAGCACAGCTCCCGCTCCGCCATAATGGCATCGGCCAGCTGCCGCTGGTGCGTACTGAGCGTACAACGGCGCGCACCCAGCGCGGCCAGAGCGGGCGAATCACATTCGAACGAAATAATGAAAAATTCAAACGGGTGTTCCCCGTCTCCATGCAGACCGTGCAGGACGTTTGGCGCATGCAAAACAGCCTGGCCGGCCGTCAGAACCTGCTCAACGTCTCCCGCGCGGCAACCCATGCGACCACGGCGAAGAACCACCATCTCCCAGAAATTGTGTTTCTCCAGACCTGAGCGGTAATGCGCCGGTGGTGCATCCGTAAAGCAGGTAATGATCTTTTTTACACGGACGAGCCGTGTCAGCGGTACGCGGATATATGCCATTTTTTACCCTCTAATATTTTTAAAGTGGAGAAAAATATAACTAGTGTGCAAAAAAAGATATCCCTTTTGGGGTACGGATATTGTATCATACAATCAAGAAAAAAACAACCCGTTTGGGAGAAAAACAGAAAAAAGGAGTTACCTATGAAAGAGCTTCGCGTAGCCATCCTGGGGTATGGCGGCATTGCCCGTGCACACATGCACGGCTATGACCAGCTGGAAAAGGAGGGGCTGCCCATCCGCCGTGTGGCACTTTGTGATATTGACCCCAAGCAATTTTCCACCATACAGGAGATCAACATCAAGGGCGAGGGAGAGCAGACGACCGGTGCGCTGCATCTTTACACCGATGCAGACGAGATGCTGGCGAAGGAGGAGATCGACATTGTTGACATCTGCCTGCCGACCTATCTGCATAAGGAATACACCATTCGCATGCTGCGTGCCGGCAAGCATGTACAATGCGAAAAGCCAATGGCGCTCTCTGCATCTGACTGCGCCGAGATGATCGCAGTCGCCAAGGAAAACGGCGTACAGCTGATGATTGGTCAGTGCCTGCGCTTTAATGCCAACTATCTGGCACTGAAGGAGGTGCTGGAGAGCGGTCAATACGGGCGTGTGACCGCCGCGCATTTTGAGCGACTGAGCGCACTGCCGCGTTGGGGATTTGATGGTTGGTTCCGCGATGTCACCCGCTCCGGCGGTGCCCTGATGGATATGGGCATCCATGATGCGGATATGATCCGTTTTCTTTGGGGAGATCCCGATTCGGTTTCCGGCGTGACCTATCACCGTGACATGCAAAACCAAGGTGCAGCCTGCCGTCTGCTTTATCAGAACGGTATGACCGTTACCTTCAACACCAGCTGGTGCGAGGCTGCCGGCTTTCCCTTCACCTCTACCTTCCGTGTAACGATGGAAAAAGCCACGGTGGCATGGGACGGGCGCGGTCAGGTGAAGGTCTATCCTGCCGAGGGGGAGGCCTACGAGCTGACCTACGCGCAGACCGACCACATGGCCGAGGAGAGCCGCTATTTTGCCGAGACCGTCAGCGGGAAGCACGAAAACACAAAGAACCCGCCCGAATCGGCAATGGCATCCCTTTCGTTAATTGAAAAGCTATATGAAAGTGCCGCCCATGACGGCCAAACCATTGTGATAAAGGAGTAACACATGAACAAGCTTGGTGTCATGATCAACGTAAATGCCGAGACGAATTTTACAGAAAAATTTCAAGAGGCAAGAGAAATGGGGCTTTGCAGCTGTCAGCTCTCTATTTGGAACCCCGCACTTTATACCGATGAAAATGCAGCCGCCATCAACCGCGCCAAGGAAGAAACAGGACTGGAGGTTTCCCTGCTTTGGGCAGGCTACACAGGCCCGTGCGAATGGAACTTCACCGCAGGTCCTGAGACGATCGGTCTTGTGCCTGTTGCCTTCCGCGGCATGCGCCTTGAGCAGCTGGCGGCGGCATCCGATTTTGCCGAGAAGATCGGCGTTTCGGATATTGCCACGCATGTTGGCTTTATCCCGGAGAATCCGAGTGATCAAAACTACCGAGCCCTGATCGCCTCGCTGCGCTGGCTGTGCAACGTATATAAATCGCGCGGACAGAATTTTTTGTTTGAAACCGGTCAAGAAACGCCGGTAACCGTTTTGCGTGCAATTGAGGACATCGGCACGGGCAACACCTACATCAATTTTGACACGGCCAACCTGATCCTGTACGGCAAAGCCAATTCGGCAGATGCGGTACGCGTGTTTGGCAAATACATCCGCAACACGCACATCAAGGACGGCTTTTACCCGACCGACGGCAAAAACCTTGGTCGCGAGGTCAAGGTGGGCGAGGGGCTTGCCAATCTGCCCGCTGTTATCTCTCTGCTTCGCGAATGCGGCTACGAGGGGCCTTACACCATTGAGCGTGAGATCTCGGGCGAGCAGCAGAAAAAGGACATTGCTGACACCATCACCTATCTGAACACGATCTTACAATGACATACAAACGAAACCCCCGTCGAGCCTATATAGGCTCGACGGGGGTTTTTGTTAATCACGGAAATAAAGGTCGCGTGTATAGACCTTGTCCAGCACATCGGCAATATCGTCGTGATAGCGATTGGCAAGAATCACATCGGACATCTGCTTGAATGCGGCAAGATCGCGAATGACCCGGCTGTTGAAGAAGGAGTCCTCCTTCATGGTCGGCTCGTAGATCACAACCTCGATCCCCTTCGCCTTAATGCGCTTCATGACGCCTTGAATTGAGGAGTGGCGAAAATTATCGCTGCCGGCCTTCATCGTCAGGCGGTAGACACCAACGATCTGCGGCTTGCGCGCAATAATCTGATCGGCGATAAAGTCCTTACGCGTTCTATTGGCCAAAACGATCGCAGAGATAATATTCTGCGGAACATCATTGTAATTGGCAAGCAGCTGCTTGGTATCCTTTGGCAGGCAATAGCCACCATAACCAAAGGAGGGATTGTTATAATGGTTGCCGATACGCGGGTCAAGGCCAACACCCTCGATGATCGACTTTGTATCCAGCCCGCGCACAGCTGCATAGGTATCCAGCTCGTTAAAAAAGGAAACGCGAAGCGCAAGATACGTATTGGCAAACAGCTTGACCGCCTCTGCCTCTGTGGGATTCATATAAAGAACATCGATCTCTTCCTTCAATGCCCCCTCCTTGAGAAGGGCAGCAAAGGTCTCGGCACTTTCTCGCAGGTGTGCCTGATCGGACGGAACGCCTACAATGATACGGCTGGGGTAGAGGTTGTCGTAAAGTGCCCTGCCCTCGCGCAAAAACTCGGGGCTGAACAGCAAATTCTCACAACCAAAGCGGCTGCGCATCTCCTCGGTAAAGCCAACGGGAACGGTAGATTTTACGACCATCGTTGCGTTTGGATTGACGGCCAAGACCCGACCGATCACCTCTTCCACCGAGGAGGTATCAAAATAATTTTTATCCGGATCATAGTTGGTAGGGGTAGAAATAACAACAAGCTCTGCCTCGCGATAGGCAGCGTCTCCATCCAAGGTAGCAACCAGATCTAACTCCTTAGTCGCCAGATATTCCGCGATCTCCTGATCGGCAATGGGGGAACGGCGGCGATTGATCATATCAACCTTCTCGGGAATGATATCAACTGCCGTTACACGGTTCTTTTGTGCCAGCAGCACGGCGATGGAAAGACCGACATAGCCTGTGCCTGCAACTGCGATTCTCATAATACTGATCCCTTCTTTTTACGATGAACGCCTCCGACGCATGCGACGCAGGGCAGAATAAACAAATGATTTTTCTTCACGATTCAAGGCGGTGAAGAACAAGGAAACGGCATACACCAAACAGAAGATGCCCCCCCACAGAATCAGGGTGAGCCAGTTATCTATCCGCACATAGCGCATGATACCGTAGCCTACCAAGGAGAGAAGAAGTGTGGTGGGCAAAAAGCCG
>JAFTQX010000068.1 GCA_017462545.1 Clostridia bacterium | reverse complement strand
GTGGTAAAAAATTTTAATTAAATAATTGTTTTTTGGGTGTGTTAAATTTTTAAAATGTTCCCACGGCTCTCCCACCGCTCTCCCACGGCTCTCCCACCGCTCTCCCACAGCGCTCCCTCGTCACTCGATCACAGGCGGCTCCTGCTTTTTGGAGAGCACGCGGATCACATCAACCAGGTTTTTCACACCGATGACCTCTACGCCATCGGGAATGTTGAGTGATTTGCCCACGCAACGCGCGGGCAAAAGGATCTGCGTAAAGCCGAGGCGGGCAGCCTCCTTCACACGGTAGTCAATATGCGAGACGGCACGCACCTCACCCGAGAGCCCCAGCTCACCGAAGGCAATGAGGCGCGGGGGCACAAGGCGATCGGTAATACCCGAAAGGAGCGCCAGCGCGACTGAAAGGTCGGCAGCGGGCTCATCGATCCGCATGCCGCCCGCGATATTCAGATACACATCGTTTTCACTAAAGCGAAGATTGAGTCGCTTTTCCAGCACCGCAAGCAGCAGGCACATGCGGTTATAATCAAACCCGTCACAGGTACGGCGGGGAGCGGGATAGGCGGTACGGCTGACAAGGGCTTGTACCTCGGCAATCAGCGGGCGTGAGCCCTCCATCACGCAGGCGGCACAGTTACCGGGGCTGTCGGTCGGTCTGCCCTCCAGCATCATTTCGGAGGGATTAGGCACCTCACAAAGGCCACGGTCACCCATCTCAAACACGCCGATCTCGTTGGTCGAGCCGTAGCGGTTTTTGATGGCGCGAATCAGGCGGTAGGCCTGGCGGCGGTCACCCTCAAAATACAGCACCGCGTCCACCATATGCTCCAAGATCTTCGGACCGGAGATGCCGCCCTCCTTGTTGACATGGCCGACAAGAATCACCGCGCAGCCTACGCTTTTTGCCAGCGCGATAAAGGCCATGGCACTTTCCCGCACCTGGGTAATGCTACCGGGGGCGGAGTTGAGGCGGTCGCTATATACGGTCTGAATAGAGTCTACGATGATCACATCGGGCTCAAGACGCTCACATTCGCCAATAATACTGTCAATTGCCGTTTCGGTAAGCAGGAAAAAGTCCTTGCTCCCTACGCCAAGACGCTCGGCGCGCAGCTTGAGCTGCCCGCGCGATTCCTCGCCCGAGACGTAGAGCACCCGCCGCCGCGCGGCAAGTGTATCCGAGATCTGCATCAAGAGCGTGGATTTACCAATGCCCGGCTCACCCGAAAGCAGCACCACCGAGCCCTGCACCAGGCCACCGCCCAGCACGCGGTCAAGCTCGCCCATACCGGTATCGCTGCGCATATAGGTGGGCAGCTCCAGCTCGGAGAGTGGCACGGCGGGTGCCGCAGGGCGCGCTCCACTCCGCTCACGCGCGGTGACCGTCGGCGGCAGGGGGGCTTGCTCCTCTAAGGTATTCCAAGAGCCGCAGGAGGGGCACTTGCCAAGCCACTTAGGGCTGGTATATTCACATTCGGTACAGACAAAAACACTTTTTGGCGCTTTCATGTTTGTCCTCCATCTTCACTGATATATTCCATCATAGCACAAAAAATCGAAAAAGACAACTGTCTTTGATAATCCTCCTCCGAAAGTTTTTGACATTCGGCTTGATTGGAGAGAAAGCCGCACTCAATGAGCACAGCGGGCATGCTTGCCCGATGCAAGAGATAGATCTCCTCCCCCGCCGCCTTCACGGCGCGGCGGTTCGTTTGCTGCAGGTCGGCACGCACGGTGCTTTGAATCCTCTCGGCCAGCAGGCGGCTGCCTGCATCCCGCTTGCCGTAATAGACCTGCAGACCGCTGTATTGCGGGTCGGTGAATTTGTTCATATGGATGCTCACCAGCACGGCATTTTCTGTCTCCTCCGCAATGGTCAGGCGGTTACGCAGATCGTACATCTTGCGTTTCCCGCGAATATTCTGCTCCTCTGTGTAAAGCAGACGATCCTCTGTGCGCGTATAGACCACGGTCTGTCCTGCGGCCTGCAGCATGTCACCCAACATACGCGTTATAGCCATGTTCAGCGTTTTTTCCTGCGTGCCATCCGCGCCAAGTGCCCCGCAATCCTCGCCGCCATGTCCCGCATCCAGCACAAAGACCACACCGTTCGATGGCTGTGCGGCAGCCGGCTGTGCTTTTTGCATGGCACCGAGCATAAAAGCAGAAACGCCTGCAAACAGCAGGCAAAAGACCAGCATTCCTGCACCAAGGCGCAGGCAAAACCACGTTTTTTTCATACAAAAGCCCCCATTCCTGTACACCAGTATATGGGGGCTTTTTGTACGTTATGCTTGCTTGTTGTTGTTTTTGGAGCCAAGAAAACCGAAGAGGCGTTTGTTATGGCTACCCATGATATAACCGAGGGTTGAGGCCGCAAGCGGCGGAATGGGTGCCAGCGCATAGGCGATCAAATACCCCACGGACATGCTGGAGGTTGTTTCCGGATGAAGGATGGTATTGATAAAGCCGGTATACATGGATTCCCAGCCGATGGCGATGGTATGCGCGATGCCAAACATTCCCTGCGCCCAGGCGTGCTGTGCAAGGCACGAGCCAAACAGGAAGCCGATCAGCAGACACAGGACGATCAAAAAGTTGGGGATATTGGCAAAGAGCGAGAGCTTGAGCCCGCACAGCCGATCAAGCCGCATGCTGCCATTATCTGCCCGAATGCGATCCTTTGCCCCCTGCTCCCAGGTCATCACATACAACAGATACATGAAGAAGATGGTGGTATACAGGCTGGCAATGATCGACAGCTGCGGCAGCTTTGCCGTCAGACTGTTGACAAGAATAATGCCGAGCAGCATAATGCCGAACTGATTGAGAAGCATTTTGGTAATGGTGTAGGAATTTGTTTTTAACCAAGTCATACGATCCTCTGAAGGGTGCGACAGCGTTGTGCCGCATGATGTTACTATTTTACACACACCAAAGGCAAATTGCAAGGAAATTTTGAATTGTTTACAGTTTATCCACTAATATTTTTAAAGATTTTGTATAATAGAGGTGAGAAACGGGGGTGAAGACGTGGCGGTACTGACATTAAAAAGTGAAGAATTAAAGGCATTTCCGCCTCTTGTGCGGGATTTTGCTACCTACAAATCGGTCATTATGGGCAATTCCCCCAAAACGGTTTGTGAATACCTGCTTGACCTGCGCACCTTCTTTCGCTATACCGAGGCGGTACGACTGGGGATTGACCCCGCCTCTCCCGATTTTGAGACGATCAAAATCGACCACATTGATCTGGATTACATCGCATCTGTCACGGCGGCGGATATTTATGAGTTTTTGCTGTACGCCGCAGGAGGGCGCAAAAACGGCTGGGCAGCCCGCTCACGCAAGCTCTCGGCCTTAAAGGGCTTTTACCGTTATCTGTGCGCCAAAAAGCACCTTTTGGAAAACAACCCGACCGCCAATATCGATTCCCCAAAAAAGCACGCCTCCCTGCCGAAGTTTTTGACGCTGGAGGAGAGCCGCCGTCTACTGACCTGCATCCGAGAGGATCTGGACTCCAAGCATGCAGTGCGGGATTTTGCGATCGTGACGCTCTTTCTCAACTGCGGGATGCGACTTTCCGAGCTGTGCGGCATTGACCTGTCGGATATCGATCCGGAGCTGCGCTCGCTGCGTGTAACGGGTAAGGGCAGCAAGATGCGTCTGATCTACTTAAACGATGCCTGCCGCCGTGCGCTGCTGGAATATATCAATCGCCGTGCCGAGCAGCATGTCAGCGGCTCTACTCGTACGAATGCCCTGTTTTTGAGTGAACGAAACCAGCGCATCAGCCAAAAGACGGTGCAATGGATGGTCTATAAATATCTGAAGATGGCGGGGCTTGAAAACCGCGGTCTTTCGGTGCACAAGCTGCGGCACACCGCCGCTACGCTGATGTACCAGAGCGGCCAGGTGGATGTGCGTGTATTGAAGGACATTCTCGGTCACGAGCAGCTTAATACCACGCAGATCTACACCCATGTCTCCTCCGAGAGCATGGAAAATGCCATGCAGCAAAATCCTCTCTCCTCTCTTTCCATCGAACGACCAAAATACAAAAAACCGGATTACGAGGAAGAATAAAGAACAGGCATTTCGCGCAAGCGAAATGCCTGTTCTTTTTATGATTTGAATGCGTTCAGCAGGGACAGGCGCTTGGTGGAATAGCGGTAAGCCCCCTCATAATTGCCGTTTTCACGGTAGCAGATCTCCATATCCGCATAGACACGAAAGAGCAAAAACGCGGTGATCTGATCGCCGCCCTTTTGCTGCTCGATCTCAATCAGGATCTTGAGTGCCTCAACGTAATGATCGCTTTTCATCAGCTCCTTTGCCCGCAAATGCTCGGCATAAAAGGGATTTTCAAACACGTAATCCTGTTTTTCTGTCAGATAGCAATACACGTCAAGGCAGCCTGCCTCCCGCAGGGAATCGATATATCCCAGCTCATTAAACTCAAGCAGCGGTGCCTGCACATTGGCGCTGATGGCCATATACAGCTCGCACCCCGCACGCAAATACGCGGTGGGATAGGTGGTCTCGTTGATGTAATCCAACGTGCTGGAGAGATAGGCCAACGCGCTCTCAAAAGCGCCGTTATGCCAAGCGCGGCGACCACAATCAAAGGAGCAGACAGCCATCATCAGCCCCAGCTCGTCATCACACTCGCCAAGCTCCTTTTCAAAGGTCCGCAGACACTCGGTGTATGAGCCGGCCTTATATAATGCCTGCAGATGCGGAAACAGCTTTTGCTTGCGATAAAAAAACTCCTCCTCCTCACGGCAAAAGAAATAGCCAACAGGCATACGCAGCCGCTCGGCCAGATAGGTCAGGGTAGGCAGAGAGGGAACAGCCTTTCCCTTCTCGATCTGGCAAAGCATATTGCGCGTGATCTGCTCGCCCGCCAGCATTTCTTGTGTCAATCCCAGCTCACGCCGCCGTTTTTTGATCTTCTCACCCAGCTCCATCGCTGCCCTCCCTATATGGTTTCTACCCTATTATACACCCACTATACCAAAAAAGCAAGCGTTTTGTAAATAATATTTACAATTGTGCCCCAAAATCATTGACATCATCAATCTCCTCCTCGCTCACCTCCTGCGTCAGACGGTTGATCTGCGTCAGGGCATCGGGCACCTCTCCCACAATCAGCGTCTCGGCCACACAGTAGGTCTGAGTCACGCTGGTCTCGATGGGGCGTGAGGGGGTCAAAATGGTAAGATCGACCGTAATGGAAAACATCACGCGGTACAGCGTTTGGTTGATCCCCTCGGTGCGGAAGTCACTTTCCATATGCGCCCGCGCCCCCTGCGCAAGCAGGATACGGATGGGAATTTCCGGGCCACGCCCGGAAAAGGCCTCGCCGCCCAGCAGGTTACCGATGGGAAGGCTGACCTCAATGCCGTTTTCCTCCGAAAGCCCCTCCAGCACGGCAAGCAGCAGGTCGTTGCGCGCGCGGTTCAGCCTTGGCACATGACAGGATACCCCCGCCACGCTGCCATCCGACCGAAAGGAAAAAGTCACCAGGTCGTCATAGCTGTCCGTCGCCGCGCCCAGTCCTGCAGCAAAGGCGGTGGCGATCAGCCCCTCTATTCTGTTTTTGGCAGCGGCACATGCCAGCTGGGAAATACCGGGATACAGCTGAAAATTGTAGATGGCATACAGCGGCAACGCCACGATCAACAAAAAGACCAGCACACGGCGTGCGCGACCAAGCAGCACCCGCGACGATCGCCGAGGCGAAAGGGTACAACGCGCAGACATAGGATCACCCCCTGCCCTTATCCTATGAAAAAAGGAAAGAAATGGTGCTTTTTTTCTTGTTTTTCTCCCCTGTTTATAAAATTTGTGAAAGAAAAAACAAAATCCTCGAAAAACCTCTTGCATTTTTTGCATTTTGGTGGTATATTATATTTGGTGAAAATTGGTTTTTCACTGGAAATATAATAAGGAAATAAAAATGGAAGGAGAGATTTGCCGAAAGGCAAATCGGGAATTCGGTTTGAATCATACAACAAACGCCGAAAACAATTACACCGGTCTCCCCACGGCGGCAGAGCTGCGTAACGCGCTGGCCAAGGTGAGTGCGACCGACGCGATGGCGCGCCTGAAGTCTCTCTTTGATGCCGATACCTTCGTTGAGCTGTGGGCTTATACCAAGCGCAGCTTCAATGAGGTGCAGACTGGCGAAAAGGATGAGGAATTCACGGGCGTGATTTGCGGCTACGGTGCCGTATGCGGGCAGCTGGTATTTGCCTATGCCCAGGACGGTGCGCGCATGAAGGGCGCGCTGGACGCCTCTCACGCAAAAAAGATCTGCGCCCTGTACGACATGGCCATCAAGAACGGTGCTCCCGTAGTTGGCATTCTGGACTGTGCTGGTGCGGACATTTTTGAGGGCGTTGCTGCCCTCTCCGGCTATGGCAAGATCATGGCTGCTGTTTCCTCTGCCTCGGGCATCATCCCGCAGGTGGCTTGGATCAGCGGCAACTGCCTTGGCTCGTTTGCTGCCATTGCCGCCATGTATGACATTTTGGTATGCGAGAAGGATGCCAAGCTGTATGTGACCTCTGACACGCTGACCGGTGCTGAGAACGCACAGGCATCTGTCAAGGCCTGCGATGAGCTTGATGCTGCTGCCGCTGCCACATACGTACGCCGTGCCATTACTCTGCTGCCGCAGAACAGCGAGGAGGGTGTGACGGTTGACGCATGCGCTGACGATCTCAACCGTCGCCTCTGCGAGATGGATCTTGACGGTGACGTGCACACGATCATCACCGCGATTGCGGATGGTGCCGATTATCTGGAGCTTGGCGCTGCCAATGCGCCCGAGATGGTAACCGCCCTTTGCCGCATTGGCGGCGTGAAGTGCGGCATCCTTGCCTCCAACTACACCGAAAACGAGGGCAAGCTGACCGCCGCAGGCGCGCGCAAGGCTGCACGCTTTGTCTCCCTGTGTGACGCATTCTCCCTGCCGCTGATTACGCTGGCAAACAGCACCGGCTTTACCGTGTGCCGCGAGAATGAAAACGCCCCCTTTGCTGCAGAGCTCGGCAAGCTGGCCATGGCCTACACCCAGTCGGAGAATGCCAAGATCACCATCATTCTCAATCACGCCATTGGCGGTTCCTTTGCCCTGCTTGGCTCCAAGAGTGTCGGTGCTGATGTGGTTTACGCCTTTGAGGGTGCTGAGATCGGTGCGATGAAGGCTGCCGCCGCCGTTGCCTTTGCCAAGAACAACGAGGTTACGCAAACCACCACCCGTGAGGAGCTGGAGGAGGAATGGAAGAACAAGCTCTCCTCTCCCGTTGCAGCTGCCTCTCTTGGCGAGGTCGATGACATCATCGACTGTACCGAGCTGCGCCAACGCATCTGCTCTGCTCTGATGCTGCTTGCCGCCAAGGGTACGGTATCCACCTATCGCCACAGCGTACTGCCTCTGTAAGGAGGAGCGCGATATGTTTGATTTTTTACTTGCTAACGTAAAGCCGGAGGCAACCGTTCCGCTTGATAGCCTGTGGGAAAAATTCACGATTGGCGGCAGCGTATTCGTGCGCGGCATGTGCACGGTATTCGCGGTGCTGGCCATTATTTGGCTATTTCTTGTCATCGTTCGCTACTTTGTCTATGACCTGCCGAACAAGCGCAAGGCCGAGGCAACAAGTGAGCCGAAGGCAAAGCCCGCTCCGCAGGCAACTCCTGCTGCTACACCCATGGCTCCCGTATCTGCTGCCCCTGCCGCAGTCGCCGATGACGAGCTGATCGCCGTGATCGCTGCCGCAATTGCAGCCGCTACCGCCGAATCCGGCGGCGGCAAATTCCGTGTCGTATCCTTCCACCGCGTGAATAAATAAGAAAGGCCGCAGACATCTGCGGAAACAAAACAGATCATGAAAAAGTATAACATTACCGTAAACGGCAATACCTATGAGGTTTTTGTTGAAGAGGCTGACGGCGCAGTTGCCGCTGCCCCCGTAGCTGCTCCCGCCCCTGCTCCCGCTCCCGCCGCTGCTCCTGCACCGGCTGCAGCTCCCGCTGCACCCAAGGCTGCCCCTGCTGCCGCACCCAAGGCTGCTGCTCCTGCCGGCACCGCCGGTTCTGTTACCGTTGCTGCCCCCATGCCTGGCACCATTCTGGGTGTTGAGGTAACCGTTGGACAGGCCGTCAAGAAGGGCGACAACCTCTGCATTCTGGAGGCTATGAAGATGGAGAACGCCATTCCCGCACCGCAGGATGGTACCGTTGCTTCTGTGAATGTAACCAAGGGTGCCTCTGTCAACGCCGGCGACGTACTGGTTACGCTGAACTGATTTACCTGCGGAAAGTTGGTATAAATCATGGATGCAATTAAGGAAGCTATTACTTCATTTTATGAGGGAACGGGCATCAACAGTCTGATTGCGAATCCGGAGTTTGGTTTGAAAACCGTGGCGATGTGGATCATTATTGGTGTTTTGTTCTACCTCGGCATCGTAAAAAAGTTTGAGCCACTGCTCCTCATTCCGATTGCAACCGGTATGTTGCTTGCCAATCTACCCGGTGCCAATCTTATTCACCTCGAGTTCTTTTTCGATGACTATTATATTACGCAATTCTTTGACGAGGCAACCGGCACAAATCTTCCTGCCATTTTCCAAGAACAAATTAATAGTTTTATCGGTGGACTCAACGAGTTGCGTTCAGAGGCACTTTTCGCCAATCTCTCTGATGCCGATTTCAGTCAAATATTCGGCCTTGAGTTGGTAGAAGGAACAAAAGATTATATCTACAAGCTGAACCTTTCCAATCTAACCAAAGAGCAAATTACAGCAATTACCGATCTTGCTCAGGTCTGCTTTAATAACGGTGTTTATTTTTCAAGCGGCGCCATCCACGTTGAAATGAATCGAATGATCACCGAGGTGATCAATCACGGCGGTCTTATCGACATTCTTTACTTGGGCGTTAAGCTCGGTATTTATCCGTCCCTGATCTTCCTTGGCGTTGGCGCGATGACCGACTTCACCGCCCTGATCGCCAATCCGAAGAGCCTGATGCTGGGTGCTGCCGCGCAGCTTGGCGTATTTGTCGCCTTCTTTGGTGCCTTGTTCCTTGGTTTTTCCGAGGCTGCCGCTGCTGCCATTGGTATCATCGGTGGTGCAGACGGCCCTACGGCGATTTTGGTAACAAAAATTCTCTCTCCCGAAAATCTTGGTGCTATCGCCATTGCGGCATACAGCTATATGGCGCTGATCCCTATGATCCAGCCGCCGCTGATGAAACTGGTTACCACCAAGAAGGAGCGCTCGATCGTCATGACCAACCTTCGCCCCGTATCCAAGACCGAGAAGGTGCTCTTCCCTATTCTCGTTACGGTCGTCGTTGTTCTGCTGGTTCCCGATGCCGCTCCGCTGGTTGGTTTCCTGATGTTTGGTAACCTGCTCAATGTCTGTGGCGCGACCGAGCGTCTTTCCAAGACCGCGCAAAACGAGCTCATCAACATCGTGACCATCATGCTGGGTGTTTCGGTTGGTGCTACTGCCAACGCATCCAACTTCCTGTCGCCTAACACCATTAAGATCATTTTCCTTGGTCTTGCAGCCTTTTCCATCTCTACGCTTGGCGGTCTTCTGCTTGGCAAGCTGATGTGCTTCCTCACCAAGGGCAAGATCAACCCGCTGATCGGCTCTGCCGGTGTTTCTGCCGTGCCGATGGCAGCACGTGTTTCGCAGGATGTGGGACGCAAGGAGAACCCCGCCAACTTCCTGCTCATGCACGCCATGGGCCCGAATGTGGCAGGCGTTATCGGCTCTGCCGTTGCCGCAGGTGTTTTCCTCTCCCTATACACGATATAACTCCTTATAGAACGAAAGGATCATAACATGGCAAAAGTTAAAATTACAGAAACGGTACTGCGCGACTCTCACCAGTCGCTGGCCGCTACCCGTATGACCACCGAGGAGATGATCCCCGCCCTCGAGCTGCTCGATCAGGTTGGCTATCATTCTCTGGAGGCATGGGGCGGTGCTACCTTTGACGCTTGCATGCGTTTCTTAAATGAAGACCCTTGGGTACGTCTGCGTACCATCCGCGAGCATGTCAAGAATACCAAGCTGCAGATGCTCTTCCGCGGTCAGAATATTCTTGGCTATCGCCACTATGCCGATGACGTGGTAGAATACTTCGTACAGAAGTCGATCGCCAACGGTATCGACATCATCCGTATCTTTGACGCACTCAACGACTCCCGCAACCTGCGCACCGCCATTCGCGCCACCAAGCGTGAGGGCGGCCACGTGCAGGCGGCCTTCAGCTACACCACCAGCCCCTTCCACACCAACGAGGCATTTGCCGCCTACGCCAAGGAGTTAGAGGAGATGGGCGCGGATTCGATCTGTATTAAGGATATGTCCGGCCTTCTCAAGCCCTATGATGCCTACCAGCTGGTCAAGACGCTGAAGGGCTCTGTCTCGGTTCCCGTGCAGCTGCACACCCACTACACGGCCGGTCTGGCTTCTATGACCGTTTTGAAGGCAGTGGAAGCCGGTGTTGACGTCGTAGACACGGCTATATCCCCCTTCGCCATGGGTACCTCCCAGGCACCGACCGAGGCCATCGTTGCTACCCTGCAGGATACCCCCTACGACACCGGACTGGATCTTTCCAAGCTGGATGCCGTTGCCAAGTACTTTACACCTATTCGCGAGAAGTATATCCAGAGCGGTCTGATCGACCCGAAGGTGCTGAAGGTAGACGTCAATGCCCTGCGTTATCAGGTGCCGGGCGGCATGCTCTCCAACCTTGTTTCTCAGCTGAAGCAGGCCGGCAAGTCCGAGCTGCTGCCTGAGGTGCTTGCCGAGGTTCCGCGCGTGCGTGCTGATGCCGGCTACGCCTCTCTCGTGACCCCGACCTCGCAGATCGTTGGTACGCAGGCTGTGTACAACGTACTGCTGGGTGAGCGTTACAAGATGGTAACCAAGGAGTTCAAGGGCATGATCCGCGGTGAATACGGCAAGACCCCTGCCCCGATCGCAGAGGACTTCCGCAAGAAGATCATCGGTGACGAAAAGCCGATCGACTACCGTCCCGCAGACGACCTCAAACCCGAGCTGCCCACCCTGCGTGAGCGCGTAGCTCCTTATGCCGAGCAGGAGGAGGATCTTCTCTCTCTTGCCCTGTTTGAGCAGGTTGCTGTGAAGTTCTTTGAAAAGCGCAAGGCTGAAAAGTACGGCCTTGACGAGCAGAGTGATGCCGCTCTCGGCGTACACGCTGTCTAAAAATTCAAAAGGTGTCCTGCCGATGGCAGGACACCTTTTTTCTCTTCCTCTTGCAAAAATGGAGAAAAACAGGTATAATAACAGTAAGATCGAAAGAAAGGATAAAAAAACATGTCAAACATTTGGCACGATATCTCCCCCAAGCGCATCACGCCGGAGGATTTTATTTGCGTGATCGAGATCTCAAAGGGGAGCAAAAAGAAATATGAGCTGGATAAGGAAACGGGCATGATCCTGCTTGACCGCATTCTCTACACCTCTACCCACTACCCAGCCAACTACGGTTTTATCCCGCGCACCTACGGCGATGACGGCGACCCGCTTGACATTTTGTTGATCTGTGCCGAGCCGCTGGAGCCGATGACGCTGGTGCGCGCCTATCCCATCGGCGTGATCTCCATGATGGATAACGGACGGCGGGACGAAAAGATCATTGCTATCCCCTTTGGAGATCCCAACTACAATCATTATACCGACATCGACCAATTACCCTTTCACCTGTTTGAGGAGATGCGGCACTTCTTTGCCGTCTACAAGAACCTGGAGGGCAAGGAAACGGCTGTCAACGAGGTCAGCCCGCGCGAGACGGCGATTGACGTTATCAAAGAGGCAATCGACAGCTATATTGAAAACTTTTGCAAATGATATACAGAACCGGCAGAGAGATCTCTCTGCCGGTTCTTTTCATGTTATAGCTTCCAGAAGTTCGGCGAATCGGGATCGTTACGATCGTCTTCCTTTTTTTCTTGCTTATCGGTTTCTTCGGTCGGGAGGTCAATGCCGAGATGTGCGAACATATCCCGCTCTGCATCTGTTTGATTGCCCTCGTCTGCCTTTTTCTGCTCCTCAGCAGCATTCTTTTCGGCGGCAACGCGATTTTCCTCTTCGCTCTTCTTTTCGCGTGCCTCGTCAATTGCCTCCAGCTCCTCCATGGTCACGCCGTCACGCTCCATCGCGGCGCGGAAGGTCTCACCCTCCATCGTCTCGTGCTTCAGAAGGTAGGCAGCAACCAAGTCAAGCTTATCGAGGTGCTCTCCAATATAGGAGGTGCAGCGTGCATAGCATTCACGAATGATACGGCGAATCTCCTCATCAATGTTGGCAGCCGTTTCCTCCGAGAAGTTACGCGAGGAGTTGAAATCTCTGCCAAGGAAGACGGCATCAGCCGAATGCTCAGAGCCGTAGAGAACGGTGCCCAGCTTTTCGCTCATACCGTAGCGGGTCACCATATCGGTAGCCACATGAGTAGCCTGCTGAATATCGCTGGAGGCGCCGGTAGAGACATCGTGGAAGATCAGTTCCTCGGCCACACGACCGCCAAGAGAGACGACGATATCATCCAGCATCTGATTTTTGGTATGATACATCTTATCATCCTCAGGCACCATCAGCGTCACACCGCCCGTACGCCCTGCGGGGAGGATGGTAATCTGCTTCACGGGGTTTGCCTTCGGCGCATAGAAGGATGCCAGCGCGTGCCCTGCCTCATGATAGGCAGTCAGGCGATTATCCTCCTCTGTGCGGATGGCCGACTTTTTACGCGGCCCGAGCAGGATCTTCATATAAGAATCTTCAATATCCTGCGCGCCAATCAAGCTCTTTTGCCGACGGGCGGCAAGCAAGGCAGCCTCATTGAGCAGGTTGGCAAGATCGGCACCGGTAAAGCCGATGGTCATTTGCGCCACATGGCGGAAGTTGACCGTTTCCTCAAACGGTTTCCCCTTGGCGTGAACACGGAGAATTTCCTCACGCCCCTTGATATCGGGATAGTTAACGGTTACTTGACGGTCAAAACGACCGGGACGAAGCAGCGCGGGGTCAAGAACATCCGGGCGGTTGGTAGCCGCCATCACAATAATGCCCTGATGCGTGCCAAAGCCGTCCATCTCTACAAGCAGCTGGTTCAACGTCTGCTCACGCTCGTCATGGCCGCCGCCAAGACCGGCACCGCGGTGACGACCAACGGCATCGATCTCATCAATAAAGATGATGCTGGCAGGGCTTTTACGCGCAGTATCAAACAGATCACGCACGCGCGAGGCACCAACGCCGACATACATTTCTACAAAATCAGAGCCGGAAATCGAGTAAAAGGGAACATTTGCCTCACCGGCTACCGCCTTTGCCAGCAATGTTTTACCCGTACCGGGAGGGCCTACGAGCAGCACGCCGCGCGGGATACGTGCCCCAAGGCGGGCAAACTTCTGCGGGTCCTTGAGAAATTCCACAACCTCCCACAGCTCTTCCTTTTCCTCATCCGCACCGGCCACATCCGAGAAACGAACGGTGTTGTTGGGGTCGCCCGACGATTGGTGTGCGCGGGCGCGGGAGAAGGAATTCATCTTGCCGCCCATACCATTTGCCGCACGGCTCATCATGACAAACATGATAATAATGAGTATCAGCACGACCAGATACGGGAGATATTGCAGAATCCACGGTGTTTCCTGGGGAGCTTTAATGTCATAGTCGACCAGGACAGGGTTTTCCTTTTTACGGTTGATCTCGGCCAGCTCCTCCAACCGCTCGATCTGAGCCGTATAGCTGATCTGGAAGGTGTGTGAGACCTCTTTGCCCTCCTCATCCAACGCCTTGATCTGGAGACGACCGCTCGCCTCTACGACGAAGGAGGTTACCCGATCCTCTTCGAACAGGGTGATGACATCGTTCCATGTAAACTCGTCTTTTTTGGCGGTATCAGAACCAATAAAAAACTGTGCCGCCAAAACAAAGATCAGAATCATCACCACAAAGAAGATAATATTTTTGATATTTGCTTTCATAAATCTGCCTTTCCCTGCCGCCACGCAGCAGGCTGTATTTGAAAGGTGGCGTTATTCGTTGCCACCCCGTTTGCCATAGGTATAATAGGCGTAAACGCCGGATTTCTCGCCCGTTTTTTCCTCCCGCACGCCAAAGAAGGGAACCCATACAATGCCTGCTTCATCACACACGATGGGCAATGCCGCACGCAGCGCGGGGGAAAGATGCCGCCCGGACATCAGCCGCCGTACACGGCGCGTCATGCCACCGTAGCGGTAAGCGTCACCCTCTCTGCGCGTTCTGGCGCGCAGCATTCCTATTGTAACAGAATCCAGTTTTGCTTGTATAAATAAATTGTAAACATTTGCGCAACGCGCTTCAAATTCGACATTTCTTTCGGGAAACAGCCACAGCGTGCCACCACTCTCTCCCAGTACATTCTTCCCCATTTGCAGAGGAATATCATAGGGCGGGCAAAACAACTGCTTTTGCTTCGCAAATGTCAGCGTTTTAGCATCAAAAACGGCACAAAAGCCACCCGGCATGGGGTAACGCCCAACCGCTATGTCGCCACGCAAAACCGCAAGCAGCGAGGAAAGGTGCGTACGCTCCGGCCGCACGCCCGCACCGCAGGCGGCAAACAACCGATCTATCACGCGAAAGGCAACTGCACGCGGCAGCGCAAGCAGCGCAGCGCGGGGAGCTTGATGCTCCTTGACCTGCTCTGCCCAAAATCGCTCGGCTGCCCGATCGGCCACCTCGCTCTCCTCGCGCAGGTTGGCACACAGCCGGGTAACGGCCGCCTCCGGATCGGCGCGCAGATGCGACAGATGCGGTAACAGATTGGCGCGGATATAGTTGCGGTCATACCGCTCAGATTCATTGGTTTCGTCAGTCACAAAGGGGAGCGAAAGCTCCTCGGTCGCGGCAAGGATGTCTCTTTGCGGCACATACAAAAGCGGACGAAGAAAGCGACCGCGCACAGGCGGAATGCCGCACATTCCCCGCACGCCGCTGCCGCGCAAAAGATTCAGCAGCACAGTCTCTAAATTATCGGTAGCATGGTGGGCGGTCACACAGCAGCCATAGGCAGGGTTTTCTGCCAGCAGCCGCTCAAGCGATGCATAGCGCAGCTCGCGCGCAGCGGCCTCCTGCCCGTTGCCGCGCCCCTCTCCCTGCTGGAAGGCAGGGACGTCTACACGGCAAAGGAAAAAAGGGATGCCCCGCTCTGCTGCTATTTTTTCACAAAAAGCGGCATCACGATCGGCGCTCTCCCCACGGATGCCATGGTGGACATGCGCAGCGGCAAACGGAATGTGCCGCGCGGCAGTATAAGCCGCCATCAGCTCGAGAAGAAGCATCGAATCTCTGCCGCCCGAAAAGGCGAGCAGCACCCCGGAGGAAAATGCCGCCTCCATCCCGTGATCGGCAAGGCAAGCCTCAAACGCGGCCTCTACACGGCGGCAGGCCTCTCCCCCTTGTAAGAGAAGAGGGGTGGTCATCCTTCCCCTCCCCCTTCATCGAGTGTACGGAACTTGGTAAACTTACCGATCCAGCCCATACGAACGGTATCGGTTGAGCCGTGACGGTTCTTGGCAACAATGACCTCTGCCACGTTCTGCTCGGCATTTTCACCGCCATCCTGATCTTTATAATATTCATCACGATAGAGGAACATAACCACGTCGGCATCCTGCTCGATCGCACCCGAGTCACGCAGGTCAGAAAGCATCGGCTTTTTGCTGGTACGCCCCTCAGGACCACGCGAAAGCTGGGCACAGCAGATGACGGGCACGCCAAGATCCTTGGCCATAATTTTGAGGTTACGGGAAATATCGCTGACCTCCTGGACGCGGTTATCAATATTTTTACCGCTTTGCATCAGCTGCAAATAGTCAATGACCACCAGGCCCAGGTTTTTCACGCGGCGCAGCTTGGCCTTCATATCGGTAACGGTCACGCCGGTGGTATCATCAACGAGAATATCACAGCCGGAAAGCTGTGCCGCCGCATCGGCAAGACGCGGCCAATCGTCGCTTGTCAGCTCGCCGCTACGCAGGCTATGGCTGTCTACCATTGCCTCGCTTGACAGCATACGGTTCACAAGCTGCTCGCCCGACATTTCGAGGGAGAAAATACAAACTGCCTTTTTGGTCAGCTTTGCCACATTGGTGGCAATGTTCATGGTAAAGCTGGTCTTACCCATACCGGGACGGGCACCAACCAGCACCAAATCCCCCTTGCCCATCTCCACCAGCACGCGGTCAAGGCCGGAGAATCCTGTTGTGGTGCGATCTTGATTTCCTTGATTGGCAGCAAGCTGCTCCAGCTCGCTGTACACATTGGTCATAATATCGCGAATATGGCGGAATTCACGGGAATCACGGTTTTGCGCAATCTCAAAAATCCTCTGCTCTGCCGCGTCTACCATGTGGCGAACCTCGCCCTGTGCGGCATACGCCTCCTCGCTGATCTCCTCACACGCGGTAATCAGCCGGCGCAGAACACTTTTTTCCCGCACGATGGTGGCGTAATCTGCCACGTTTGCAGCGGTGGGCACGATACGCGCGATCTGCGCGATATACTCCATTCCATTCTGCTCTGAGGAATAAGCTCCCGATTGCACCAACGTATTGAGCAGGGTAACGGGGTCGATCTGGCGGCTGGCGAGGAACATATCGATCATGGCGGCAAAAATCGCCTTATGCTCTTCGATATAGAAATCCTCTGCTGTCAGCATTCCCGTTACGGTACCAATGCATTCCGGCTTAATGAGGATAGAACCGAGGACAGATTGCTCTGCCTCAACCGAGACGGGCATTTTTTTGAAAAGTTCACCGTTCATATCCAAAAGACCTGTTCGCTTTCTGTCTTGATTTCTCTTATGCAGTCACATCTACCGTAAAGGTAGCGGCAATATCGGTATAAAGCTTCACGGTTGCGTGATAGGTGCCGTGCGTTTTGATCGTCTCGATCTCCAGCTTGCGGCGATCAACGGCAATACCCGTCTGCTTTTCCAGCTCTGCTGCAACATCCTTGGAGGTAACAGCGCCGTAAAGACGGCCATCCGGGCTGCTTTGGCTGTGGATAACGAGCTTTACATCCTTCAGGCGGGCAGCCGTTTCGGTTGCGGCGCGACGCTCCTCCTCGATCTTGAAACGACGAGCGTCCTCCTTACCGCGAAGGTCGTTTTGCGCCTTATTATCGGCAGGGATCGCCAGCTTCTGCGGGAGCAGAAAATTGCGGGCATAGCCATCCGGCACATCAAGGATCTGATCCTTCTTTCCCTTGCCCTTTACGTCCTTTAACAAAATTACTTTCATATCTTACATTCCTTTCGGTCGAATGATTATTGGTCGAGATAACGGTCAATGGCCTCGCGCAGACGCACGATAACCGCCTGCATAGATTCCCCCTCCACCTGCGCGCCTGCCACATCATAGTGGCCGCCGCCGTTGAGTGCCTCCAGGATGAGCTGCACGTTTATGCTGCCATCCGAGCGGGCGGAGATGTGAATGCGGTTGCCAATGGCAACCAATGCAAAGGAGGCGTAAACGCCCTTTACCGTGAGCAGCTTATCGGCCGCCTTGGCGGCAACCACGCGATAGCTGGCATCTGCCCCCTCGTCTACATAGGAGATGGCGATCTTTTCGCGGTAAATCAGCACGTTGGTATGGAAGCGTGCCTCCTTGGTCAAATCGTTGACATCCGCACGGAAGAGATCGTTACTCTCACCGGGGATCGCCCCCTCACCGCGCAAGAAGAGCGCAGCACCAAAGGTACGGGAGCCGGTATTGCGGGTAAACTGCTTGGTATCCAGCAGAATGCCGGCAAGCAGCAGCTCTGCCTCCTCCTTCAGAAGGCTCTTGGCAAACATGTGCTGCTCAAGAATCTCGGAGACAAGCTCAGAGGCCGAGGACGCTGACGGCTCAATATAGGCAAGCAACGGCTCCTTCGGGAACTCTGTAGTCTTACGGTGGTGGTCGATAATGGCAAGATCGCGCACGTTGCGCACAATATCCGGGCTTTCTACGTGGTCAAGGTTATTCACATCCACCACGATCAGCAGCGTATCGGGACGGATAAGATCCATGCCGACCGATGCGCCAACGAAGACATCATTATAATCCTCTACCTCCTCCAGCTTTTCAAAGCAGGGGGCAAGGTTGGGATCCTGTGTGTTAATGACGATGTGCGGACGCACGCCACACATCATGGCAAGGCGAGCAATGCCGACGGCCGAGCCGAAGGAGTCAAAATCGCCAAAGCGGTGACCCATAATCAGCACGCTTTCGGTACGCGCCATCAGCGAGCAAAGCTCGGTGGCCACAACACGGCTGCGCACATTGGTACGCTTTTGCACCGCCTTGGTTTTACCGCCGAAATAGTCATAGCCGTTTTCGCTGCGCACAACCGCCTGGTCACCGCCGCGCTGCAGCGCCATATCCAGCGCCGCCTGCGCTGCCGCCTCTTTTTCCTCCAAGCTGGCACCGATCGCAGAAACACCGATGGAAACGGTGACGGGCATACCATCCCCCACGCGGACAGAACGAACGCTGTCCAGCACATCAAAGCGACGTGTCACACACTTTTTCAAATGCTCAACATCGAAAAAGGCAATGTATTTATCCTTCTCATACAGTTTCAGCACACCGCCCATCTCACGCACCCAATTTTTAACAGCGTCCTCTACCGCGTTGGCGGCAGAGCGATAGGTGTCCTGCACGTATTGCAAAAGCTCCTCAATATTATCGACAACGATGTACGCAACGGCAACCGTCTCTGCCTCGTGCAGGGCACGAAGCTGCTCATAGTCGGTGCAGTCGGTAAACAGGACAAACCAAAGATCCTGCCCCTCTGCCACGACGGGAATGCCCTCATAACGGTAAAGTCGATCACCAATGCAGGCAAGCGTTCCCTCCTCGTTAGCGGTCAGCGCACTCACATCCAGCGAGCAGATATCGTCTACCTCTGCACCAAGCACCAGATCATGGCGACCGATCAGATCAACCAGCTCACGGTTGCACCATTGGATTCTGCCGCTGACATCACACAAAAAGGCGGGCTGACCGAGGTTGGCAATGACCTTCTCCAATTCCCCGTCAAAGGCCTCATGCAAGCGGCGACCGCTGGAGAGGCTCTCCGTTCCCAGCCGCATGGCAGCGTAGAGGAACAAAAGAAACAGGTAGCCAAAGGCGCAAAGCAGCACAACCGTGTACGCATCCAGCTCGGTTAAGGTAAGAAGCAGACCGCAGACCACCAGCACAAGAGCGGCAAGCGCCACACAGATCACAAGATCAAGCCTGGTGGCAATTCGTTTGTTGTTTTTTTGCATACCGTACCTTTCCGCACCTAGCCCTGATCCCGTTTACGGGAGGAAAAGGTGCTTTTCAGGATATAAATGGCATACGCGAACGCCAAAATGGGAAGGGCGTACACCGCGTAAGAGAACGCAAAGAGACAAAGCAGCACCGCAAAGAAGGTAAAATCCAACCGCCCAACAGACATGCGCCGCATAAAGGCAAACAAACGCGGCAGGGCAAGCAACACACCAAAGGAAAGCAGCGGCGCGGCAAAAACGGTGATATTCATACACACCAAGCAAAACGCATGCCGAACATCTCCCCACGCGTAGGTCACGGGCATGGCTACTAGGTAAGCCCCCGCAAGCCATGCACTCGGGTGATACACGCGATTGTTCGGTGCAAACAATGCGCTGTTACCACACAGCAGAGCCACCAGCTGCAGCAGATATGTAGCCGCAAGAGAAAGCAGATAACAAAGGGCAAGCGCAAGACCGGGAAGAATGGCAAGCAGGGAAAGCAGCGTTTCTCGAAAGTCCTCTGCCGTCAACACAGCAAGCGGCTTTTCAGCTGAGGCGTAGAGAGCCACTGCCTTCTGATAAAATTCTGCCAGTTGGTCAGAAAGTGCAGCAATCTCGGTCTCCAGCATGCGGTCAAGATAGAAAATCAAATTCGTCTCCCCGGCCGCGCGCATCATCAGCACAAGCGCAATTCCCACAGCACCCGCCAATGCAATGGCGTAAACGCCGGTCAATGCCAGCGCGGCATCTGTACGGTTTTCTCCGCGTGCAGTAGAGCGAGCAAGGAAAAAGGCAGCCACTGTAACAGAGAAAAGCGGCAGCAGCAGCACATACGAGCGAGTAACGACATACGAGAGCAGCAGAGAAAGGGCGGTAAAGAGTGGTGCCAGCCATGCCCACCGCGAACGGTAAAGAACAGCCTGTAGGGCTGTCGCCAGCGCAAGTGCCGCAAGCAGCAGCAGGTCAAGCGAATAGGAGAGAAGACCGGCAAGCAGTGTGCCTGCCAAGCAAAGCAGCAGAACAAGCGGCGAAAGTGCCCCTTCTATACGATATTCATATCGTTTGCCCATTTTCATCACCTCTGTCTCTCACATCTTTTATCCTACATGAGAATATACCCATTCATCTTATTATAGCAGAATATCCCGGATTTGTAAACACTTCCCGTGAACTTTCTTTGCTTTTTCTGTGAACGGGCAGGCATAAAACGCAAGCATATCGCCCATGATTCACCTGTTTTCTGCAAAAATTCTTCTTGCAATACCGTCAAAAAGGGTGTACAATGGTAGTAGAATGAGAAAAGGGAGGATGTGCCATGGAAAGATTGACCGAAAGCAGCCCTGTTCGCGCCCTGCCCGGTGTAGGCGAAAGCCGCGCCGCTGCCTTTGCGCGCATGGGCATATACACGCTGCGCGATCTGATCCGCCACTTCCCCCGTGCTTATGAAAATCGCGGTGCGATCCGCCGTCTATCCGAAGGGCTGGATGGAGAGGCATCTGCCTTTTTACTGACCGTTGCCACCGAGCCGCGCGGTGCGATGATCCGCCGTGGCATGACCATCACCAAATTCCGCGCCTTTGACGAGAGCGGAACGGTGGAGGTAGTCTTCTTCAACCAGAACTATGTCAAGGACATTTTTCATACCGGCGCGCAATTTCGTTTTTTTGGAAAGCTGACGCCTACACGCAGCGGCTTTCAGCTCGCCTCTCCCGCCTATGAGGCGGTGGTGCCCGGCATTCCCTTGCCACCCTTTGTCGCCAAATATCCGCTCACCGAGGGCATCAGCAGCAAGCTGGTTGAAAAAACGGTGCTGGCCGCCTTGCGGGCGGTGCTTCCCTCCCTTGTGGACTATCTGCCGGAGGATATCCGCTGCAAGCACGGCTTTCCTACCCTTTCTTACGCGCTCATGAGCATTCACGCCCCGCGTGATCACGCCGCGCTGACGGCGGCACTTCGCCGCGTGGTGTTTGATGAGCTATACTGCTTTTCGCTTGGTATGGCACTTTCCCGCGCCCGCCGCACAACAGCAGACTCCCCCATCTGCCCTAAAGCAGACCTTACCCCGCTGCTCTCACGCCTCCCCTATTCGCTCACGGCGGCACAAAACCGCGTATGCGAAGAAATTCTTGCCGACATGGCCGGGGGCAAGCAGCAGCCGATGAATCGCATTCTCATTGGTGACGTGGGCTGCGGCAAAACGATCTGCGCCGCCGTAGCCATCTACAACGTCGTACGCGCCGGTCACCAAGCTGCCCTGATGGTGCCAACCGAAATTCTCGCCCATCAGCATTACAACGAGCTTTCTGCCCTGCTCTCCCCGCTTGGCATTCGCGTGGCACTATTACTCGGCTCTACGCCCGAGCGAGAGAAAAAGCAGATCCGTGCGGCCGCTGAGGCAACCGATGACTCGCGCGTAGATCTGTTGATCGGCACGCACGCGCTGCTGAGCGATAAGCTGCAATTTTCTGCGCTTGGCTTGACCGTGACCGACGAGCAGCACCGTTTTGGCGTTCGTCAACGAGCCGCCCTGAAACAAAAGCAGCGCACCTCCCACCTGTTGGTCATGAGTGCAACGCCCATCCCACGCACGATGGCATTGACGCTATACGGCGATCTGGACGTTTCCCGCATTGATGAAATGCCGCCGGGACGGCAACGGGTTGCCACCTATGTTGTCAACGAAGGCTACCGCGAGCGGCTGCACGGCTTTATGCGTCGCCAGGTGGCAGAGGGGGGACAGGTATATGTTGTCTGCCCCGCCGTTGAAGAAACCGAGGAAGAAGAAAACGACCTACCGCTTGACCGCCTTGACCTGCTTGCTGCGCGAGAGGAGCGACCGCCGCTGAAGGCGGCTACCGCTTATGCCGCACAGCTGCAAAACGAGGTCTTTCCCGATCTGCGCGTGGAATTTTTGCACGGGCGGATGAAGGCGGCCGAGAAGGATGACGTGATGCGTCGCTTTGCGGCGGGTGAGGTTGATATTCTTGTCTCTACCACGGTTATTGAGGTTGGCGTTAACGTACCGCGCGCCTCACTGATGGTTGTAGAAAACGCCGAGCGTTTTGGTCTTTCGCAGCTGCACCAGCTGCGCGGGCGCGTTGGTCGCGGCGTCAAAAAATCCTACTGTGTGCTGGTCTCGGACGCGACGGGGGAAAGTGCCCGCGCGCGCCTGGAGGTCATGCGCACGACCTACGATGGCTACCGCATTGCCGAAAAAGACCTTGAGCAGCGCGGCCCGGGCGACTTTTTTGCCGCCGCCTGCGCAGGCGGATTCCGCCAAAGCGGCGGGATGTCGTTGCATCTTTCCTATCTCTGCAGCGATACAGACCTGATGCACAGCGCGGCAGAGGAGGCAAAAAGCACCGCCGCCATTGACCCGACGCTTTCGCTCCCCGCGCACACCGCGCTGCGTGCCGAGGTAGAGCGTCTCTTTGCCATAGAAGAAGCCACCATCTCCTAACGAAAGGAACACGCTATGCAAAATCAACCCTTGGCAGACCGCCTGCGACCGAAGGATCTTGATGATATGGTCGGGCAGCCCCACTTGATCGGCAATCGCGGCATCCTTCGTCGCCTGCTGGACGCGGGGCGTTTTACGAATATGATCTTCAGCGGCCCTCCCGGAACCGGCAAAACAACAGCGGCCAATATCATTGCCGCCCGATCCGGCATGCCGCTTTACAAGCTCAATGCCACCACCGCCTCCCTGTCCGACGTGAAGGAGATCGCCGCCTCGACAAGCAACGTCTTTGGCGCCGGCGGCATCCTGCTTTATTTAGATGAAATTCAATATTTTAACCGAAAGCAGCAGCAATCCTTACTGGAATACATGGAGGATGGGCGCATCACGCTGATCGCCTCTACCACCGAAAACCCCTATGCCACCATCTATTCCGCTCTGATCTCCCGCTCCTCGGTCTTTTCCTTTCGTCCCGTGACGGCCGAAGAATGCCTGCCTGCCATGCAGCGAGGTCTTGCCCTGCTGAATCGCGAAAACGGCAAAGAAAAGACGGCTGCGAATGAGGTACTGATCGCCATTGCAGCCCGCGCAGGCGGCGATGTGCGCTGTGCGCTTGGCATTTTAGAAAACGCCTATCATGTAGCCGACACAGAGCTGGATGCTGCCTGCATTGACGATCTTGCCCCTGCGATTGGGGGCGCGTATGATCTCTCGGGCGACGTGCATTACGATCTGCTCTCCGGGCTGCAAAAATCCATTCGCGGCTCGGATCCCGATGCTGCTGTATTTTATCTGGCAAGAATTTTGGCGGGAGGTGACCTGCTTTCTGCCTGTCGTCGTCTGCAGGTGATTGCCAGTGAGGATGTCGGTCTTGCCTATCCGCTGGCGGCTGTTGTGACCCGCGCTTGTGTAGAAAGCGCAAAGGATCTCGGTCTGCCTGAGGCATCCATTCCGCTGTCACACGCGGCTGTCCTGCTTGCTACCGCGCCAAAATCCAACAGCGCACATATCGCCTATGAGGCAGCCATGCAGGATGTGCAGGCAGGGATGGGCGTTGTTCCGCCGCCGCATCTGCGTGCCCCGCTCTACAAGGGCTATCGTTATCCGCATGATTATGAGTACCAGTATGTCAAGCAGCAATATTTGCCAAACGACCTGCGTGACAAGCATTATTATACCTTTGGGCAGAACAAGACCGAGCAGGCCGCACGCGCCTATTATGAGATGATCCGTACCGCGGGCGGCAAAAAGAAAAAAGAGGAATGACCTCTTTTTCCGTCCGATTGACAAGCAGCCCTCTTTGTGGTATACTATAAAGGATCACTTTTATTTTTCACGAGAAAAGAGGATATCCATGATCCACCATTTTCTGATCAACCCGGCGGCGGGCAAGGGCACGCTGGTAGAAGCGCTGAAAAACAAAATTGCCCGCATTTGTGAAGAACGCGGTGTCCATTACCGCATCTATACGACCACTCGTCCGGGGGATGCAACCGCCTATGTCCACGCCGCTGTGGAAAGCAGCGATGAACGGCAACGCTTTTATGCCTGCGGCGGAGACGGTACGCTGTGTGAGACGATCAACGGCGCGCCGCTTTGCGAGAAAGCGGAATTTGCCGTCATTCCGATCGGCACAGGCAATGATTTTGAAAAAAACTTCACCGCCCCTGAAAACTTTTTTGATATCGAGCACCAGCTGAATGGCGCACCCGTAAAGCTGGATATAATCCGTTATAATGACCGCTACGCGCTGAATATGCTGAACATCGGCTTTGACTGCAATGTGGCTAAAAAGACAGGCGAGATCAAGCGCAGCCCGCTGATCCCCTCCGGGCTTGCCTATGTCACGGGCGTTGCCATCAATTTCTGCAAGCCCTTTGGCACGCATATGCACATCACCATGGCAGACGGCACCGAAATTGATGAAAGCCTGATGCTGACCGCCATTGCGAACGGTTGCTTCTGCGGCGGCGGCTTTAAGGCGACGCCGCGCGCCTCTCTCACGGATGGACTGCTAGACCTTTGCGTCATCAAAAAGCTCTCTCGCGCCAAGTTCATTGGTCTGATCGGCTCTTATAAAAAGGGCACGCATCTGGAGTTGGAGAAGGCAAAGGAGTATATCAGCTATTACCAAACGCCCTCCGTCCGTTTTCGCTTTGATAAGCCGATCAACATCTGCATAGACGGCGAAATTGAGATGACAGATCACGTAGACATCGCTGCTGTGCCGGGTGCCCTTACCTTCTCGATCCCGCAGGGGTCGGCATTGGTTACCACGCAAAAGGAGCCCGCCATCATTTCTTAACCAAGGAGCTTTCTGATGAATCTGCTGCGCAACCGTCCCCTTGCGACCTGCTGCATGGTCTTTCTTCTTGCATTGACGGTTGCCGCCAACACGGACAGCCTTACCAAGCTATGGCTTGGCGGGGCTGCCGTGTTTTTTCTATTGCTCCCGGCGATCGTGTTGAAGAGCAAGAGAAGACGTCTGCCGGTTCTTGCCCCACTCTGCCTGCTGCTTTCTCTGCTTGCGTTGCTTGACGGATATCTGCAGTTTGATCGCCGTTTTCAAATGGCCGAGGACTACACGGGGGAGGTAACGATCTGCGCACGAGTGCGCGAGATAACCTACACGAACGGCAGCGCGCTTGGCTTTACGGCAGATTGCGAGACAGTGAATGGAACCCCTGACAACCGCCGCGTAACCGTGTGGGCATATACCGATCTTTTGCCTGCGGCAGGCGATCGCGTCACCTTGAGGGCCGAGCTGCTGGACGTATCGGAGGAAGACAGCCTTTTTCTTTACCTGCGCGCAAGGGGAATTTCCGCGCAGGCCGAGGATGTGTTTGACCTGACTATCACAGAGGCTACACCACGGGCAGGTGACCGTCTGCGTACCTTCTTTGCTGACCTGCGCAGCGGCCTTGGTGCGCACCTGTCACGGCACGTTCCGGGGAACGGCGGCGCGCTGATGCGTGCCCTGCTGCTTGGCGAGCAGCATCTGTTGCCGGATACGATCACGCGGGATTGCCGCAGAACGGGCATATCGCACGTTCTCTCGCTCAGCGGTCTTCATATCAGCTTGTTGGTCGGGGCATTGGCCACCCTGTGCCGTCGTCTGCGCTGCCCACGGTATGCAACCTTGCTTGGGCAGATCGTTCTGGTATTGTTTTACATGGCCTTGACAGGCTTTTCTGTTTCGATTATACGAGCGGGTATGATGACGCTCCTCTTCTCCCTCTCCTTCTTTGCACGGCGAGAGGCAGACGGCATCACGTCTCTTTCCTTGGCTGCGGTTTTGATCGCGCTCTTTTCCCCCACCGCCGTGTATGATTGCGGCTACTGGCTCTCGGTCGTTGCTACCTTTGGCATTCTTGCCCGCAACGAGTGGCGACAAACGAAACAGAAGCCAACCACGCTGCCTGCTCGTATTGTGCACGGAGTGATGGATTCGCTTTGCGTTACCCTTGCAGCGACCTTTGCTACCCTGCCCCTGGTTGCCATCTTTTTCGGCGAGATCTCTCTGCTGACACCGCTTTGCAATCTGCTGCTGATCCCACTCTTTAATCTGTATCTGTTGCTTGCGGTGCTGACGCTGGCACTCGGCCCGATTCCCGGCTTTGGTGCTTTGGTTGGCATGCTGGGAGAGCTGCTGCTTTCGCTTGTTTCATGGGCAGCCTCTCTGCGCGGCATTCTTTTGTCGCTCGACTATACGCCCGTCAAGCTCCTGCTCCTTATACTTGCCGCCATTGTTTTCGTATGCCTTTGCGCGACTCACATTGGGCGAAAGCGCATGGCACTGATCGGACTGGTTGGGATATCGGTCATCGCTCTTTTTCTCGGCATTGCAGAAATCCATCGCACCACGGCAAGCGGCGTATATTACAGCCATACCGGCACAAACGAGATTCTTTTGCTGCAAGACGGCAACCGCGGTCTCCTTTGTGACCTGACCAATGGCAGCTATACCGCGCAGAAAAACGGACTTCACGCAATAGACCGGGCACACCTGACAGAATTGGAAGGATATCTGATTACCCATTACCACGCTCGCCATGTACGCAGCCTATCGAAGGTATGCGGTCAAATTCTGCTGCGCACGCTTTATCTGCCCATCCCCACAAGTGAGGATGAGGAAAAGCTGTACCGTGCGCTGACCGCAGAGGCCGCGTCGCTTGGTGTGACATGCGTTCTTTACAAGCCGTACGAGGACATCCCGTTCGGTGACATGACCATACATCCGCACGCACAAGGCAAGAGCCAAGCCAACCACCCCACCGTGGCCATCAGCATGCGCCATGGCGATCAGCTTTTGACCTATCTGGGTGCGGGACACCACGAAAGCGACCAAGCAGAACAAGCCGCCTCGGCCGTGGCCAAGAGCAGCCTGCTGATCTTTGGATTGCATGGCGGCCGCGAGGAGAGTCGCCCTGATTTTTCAACCTTCTCCTCTTCTCTCTCCGAAGTGGTGCTGCCAAACGCAGATCGTCTCACGCCCTCGCTTGCCGCCTTTCTTGAAGCCCGCCTGCGATTGGCGGAGGAAGGTGCTTTTTCTTGGATCGACCTATAAATCAGAACGGCCTGCAATCGCAGGCCGTTCTGATTTATAGATTTGTTATCTCTTGCAAACGCTCTTCAAAGCGCAGGCCATACCAATGACAATCCATCACGGGAACGGTATCGGTAATGCAACCCGAAACAAACCGCACAGCACGATTGGCCGCCTCCTCCAATGACAGGCCGCGTGACAGAAAACCAACCAGGCTACCGGTGAAAATATCCCCCGTGCCGTGAAAATGACGGTCCACATAAGGAGAACGAACGGCAAAGCCATGACCGCCCTCCTCGTGCCCCAGCACGCCAATGGTCTGCTCATCAAAGAGCACACCTGTCAGCAATACGCGTTTCGCCCCTAAGGCGTGCAAGCGTTCAAAAAGCGTGCGAGAAAGTGCCTCATCATACCCTGCCCCAAGATAGGGAATATCCGCCAACAGGCACGCCTCTGTCAGGTTAGGGGTAATCACATCCGCCCCCTCGCACAGGCGGCGCATGTGCTGTACATAGGTATGATCGTAGATCGAATACAGCCTGCCATCATCTCCCATCACGGGGTCAATCACGCGCAGAGCATCCGGTTCCAGCACGGAAGGCAGATGCTGCATCAGGATACCGATCTGCTCTGCCGAGCCGAAATACCCCGTGCAGAGGTAATCGAATTTCCAAGGGAGCGTGGTAAAATGAGAAAGAATCTTTTCCATCTCCTCTGTCAAATCGAGAAAGGTATAGCCCTGAAAGCCGCCGGTATGCGTAGAAAGCAGGGCGGTAGGTAACATAATCGTCTCTACCCCGGCAGCGGAAAGAATGGGCATGATCACGGTATTGGAGCATTGCCCAAGGCAGGAAATATCCTGCACGGACAAAGCTCTTTTTGTATCCTTCATAAAAAGCCTCCTGCCGCCGCTTGGGCGGCTGATCTGTACGTTTGGTTGTTTTTGTGCGTCCGCTATCAAAACAGTCTTTGACCGTTGATGGTCAAACGGAAGGCAAGCCCCAGCTTTTCGGCAGCCTTACGGCACATGGTCATGCGGCTGAGAAAGATCTCGAAATAATCCATCACGGGGCTGATGGCGGTATCGATCTCAAGGGAAAGGTGAACGGTGGTATGATCCTCGTTCACCGTAACGGAGGAGGAGGTAACCGAATAATTCACGCGGTCGTGAATATCAAAGGTGGCAACATCTGCATTGCGCACGCGCGTACGGCGAACATCGCTCTTGTCGGCAATAATCAGCGCGGCAGCTACGGCATTGACAGCAACACCGGTCCCCTCGTCATGGTTACCGATCGCGGTGACAATGGTGGAAATATCGGCAGCCGACATGCCCTTATGCTCCAAAATACGAAAGGCGATGATCGCCCCGCTGAGCGAATGGTCGGTACGGTTCACCAGGTTACCGATATCGTGCAAATAGCCGGCAATGCGCGCCAGCTCTACGGTGTGCGCATCAACATGCAGCGTTTCGAGCAGGTAGGCTGCTGTTTCTGCCACACGCGTCACATGCGCAAAGCTATGCTCGGTATAACCCAGCGCACAAAGCGACTCATCCGCGCGTGTGATGTAGGTGCGAATCTCTTCATCCCTGCGCAGCTCTTCGTAGGTAATCATAAAGCTCCTTTCACCCCTCTTGCACGGCACGCAGGTCAGGTGCCAGCTGCCGCAGATAGGGGTCTTGCAAAATCTTATAGATTTCTTTCTCATCGGTCAGGGACGGCGTGCCGTTGCAAATACCATCATACACCATGGCACGTAGGCGAGAAAGGATCATATCCTCTACCCAATATACATAGGGCGGGTCTTTGTAGGTTTTTTCTATCTTTCGCATGCGGATATACAGCGGCAGCCCATCAGACGCGTCATGCCACAGATCACAAAACACATAGTCAAAGCCGCGCGCCGCAGGGCTATCGGCAAAGGCAAAGGCATCTGCCTCTATCACGTGAATCTTCTCAAAGACCTCCAGCTGTGGCAAGATTTCCTCGCGAAAAAGTGTGATGACATCCTTATCGCGTTCAATCACGGTAACAGAGCTGACCTCCGGCCGCCTTGCCGCCATATAAGCAAAATAACCAAGCCCCAAGCCATAGGTAAGCACCCTGCCATGCGCCCCGGCTATCGGCGCGCGCATCGTCTCAATCTCATTCGGCTTGATGGCCATCCACTCCACCCCGTTTTCAAGCACCATGGGATAGGAAAACCCATCTGCAAAATAGCCGATAGGTGGGATTTCGGCCAGCTGCTCAGTCAGAGCAAGCGACCCACATACAAACCCCTCATAAGGCGCATAATGTGCCTCCTGCAACCGCCATTTTCCGAGACGACGATCAGGAATGCGAACATTTTGATAATAGGGGTCGGATAGGTAGCTTGTCGGCTCCAGCGCACGAACCGAGGGTAGGAGATATTCGTGAAAGAGGCGGCGATCATGCTCGTTTTCCTCCTCCTCCCAGCCAAATGCGGCAGAGAGGATGGCACAAAATGCCTCCTTTTCACTCACGGCGCAAGAGTCGGTCAATTCCTCGATCAGCTCACGCGTGACAAGCGTTGGGCACGCATTGAGATAGCCAGCCAGCAGCCGAAAAAATTCTCGGTTGCACGCCTGCGTTTCGGCAAGTGCCCCCTCATGATTGTGGATATGATGCATACATCCTCATCTCTGCAAAAGGGGCTGTATCCATGATACAGCCCCTTGCATGTTCTATATACTGCTACCGCGGGGCTGTTGCCCGTTTGAATTTTGCAGCATCTTATTCCTGGTTGTTAAAATATTTACCGTAATAATCCCGTCTCTTTCTCCCGTAGAGCTTGCGGTGGTTGAGAGAATTGAGAACAACGCCGAGAATTGGGCAGCCGGTTTTTTCAATCTGCTGCTTGCAGGACTTTACCTGGCGCACACTGTCCGAGCCCTTGGCGATGACCAAAATGGCACCATCACAGCACTTGGCGGTAACGACTGCATCCACGATCTCCATGACCGGCGGATTGTCGATCAACACATAGTCATATTCCTCACGCACCTCGGCAATAAAGCTGCGGAAGCGTTCGCTGTCAAGCAGCTCAACCGGGTTCGGGGGATAATAGCCGGCAAAAATGATATAAAAGCCGACAAACTGTGTTTCACAAATAATATCCTTCTTCTCTACCTGGCCGGAAAGATACTGGCTAAGGCCGTACTGCACGCCGGTAACACCGTAACGGGCAGCCGCCATAGAACGGCGCATATCACCATCAATGACCAGCACGCGCTTGCCAATTTCGGTCAAGGTGCGGGCAAGATGCATGACCGTTGTCGTTTTTCCCTCAGCGGGCAGACAACTGGTAAAGGCAATGACCTTTTTATCGCTACCACAGAACATCAGATTGGTACGCAGCGTTTTATAGGCCTCATTTTTGCTATAGCTGCCAATGGTAAGATCCTGCAGCTCAATTTTCATGCATCCGGTATTTTCGGGGGTAGCTACGTTTACTGCTTCATCCATTTCTACACACCCCTTTCTCAATTATCTCTGCGGTACGGAATATCGCCAAGGGTGCTGAGCTTCAGCACACGCTGGATATCCTCCGCGCTCTTGATGCGATCATCGATCATATAGATCAAAAGAATAACCGCACAAGGAAGAACAAAGCCGATCACACCGGCAAGCATCATGTTTCTCATCATGTTGGGACCGGAGGGGCCGGAGGGAAGACGTGCCTCCTCATACAGCGAAACGCGCGTTGCATCCACCAGCTCCTCAAAGCGATACTTGGAGACCAGGCAGATCTCGTTGCAAAGCGCCTGCGCGATGTTGGCGGCGGTATCGGTCACCGTAATCTCAACAATACGGCTCTCCTCCTCCAACGAAATGCTTACCTTCGGCGTCAGCTCCTGATAGGACATATCCAACGCCAAGTTGTTGATTGCCTTCTCCAGCACGGAAGGAAGGGTAACGGTTTTGGCGTAGTCCTCTGCCAGATAGGTAGCCACGGCAATATTATTGGTAGCAGACATATTACCATCGTTGACATAGACGACTGCTGTCGCTCTATATTGCGGCTTGGTAAACGTCTTGGTATAGATGGCAGCCCCCGCAACAAAAATTGCCACACACAGAACGATCCATATTGCCTTGGAAAGAAGAACGTGGAAAATCTCGCGCAGATCAATCACGCGCTCCTCCTCCGTCTCTGCTACGGCTACATGCTCATACTCGTTGTTCATAAATGTCCCCTTTCGTTTCCTCCCGTTACGATGCGTACGGGATTTTCATAAAAAAGCTGCTCTGCCCGCGCTTTGCCGCATCGTTTTTCCACGGCAGCATAGGCATCCAACATACGAGGCGTACGTTCCTCTACCGCATGTGCATCAGAGGCTACGACGTCAATCAGATCCTCATCCAGCAAGCGATTGACAAACCGATTGACAGGCGAAGCAAAAAAGCCGCGTCGGAAAGCAGATGTATTGACTTGAATCAACACACGCATTTCCGCAAGCTCATGCACACGCGTGACATCAGACAAAAGACACAAAATCCGCTCGGCATGCGCCAGCATGGGTCGATATCCTGCAGCGCGATAGGATTGCAAAATGTTACACATCTCACGATATCCCACGTCCACAGCAAACTCAACCAGCGCAACATTGCCTTCACCAAGTGAAAAGAAGCTCCCCGCGGCAAGTGCCGCAGCACTATCAATGTACCCAAACATTTCATTGCCTAAATAAAGCGTGAGATCGGGAAACCTTTCCGAGCAAAGCTCCTTAAGCTCTTCAAACCGAGAAAGCAGCGTCTCCTTCTCACAGGGGAACCGCATGGGATCGCCATGCGGGGTCAGGCACAGAACACGCACGCCCTCGGCATAAGAGATTGCCAGCATCTGCTCAGCCATCTCTTTTGTCTTTGCGCCATCATCAACACCGAACAGCGCGTGATTGTGCAGATCTGCCAGTTTAGGCATTGCCTTCCTCCTACTCTTAAACAGTTTGCAGGACTAATTTATTATACCGTTTTTCAGCCGCTCTGTCAAGGGGAAGATGTTTTTTTCTTTGCGAGAACACAAATTATTTACGAATTCCCCGTTCTCAAAAAAGATTGCGCTTACGCATCCTTTTCTGCCAGATAGTTGTACAGCCGATGCAGCTCACGGAAGAGAATGCCGCCCGCCGTATTGCCAAGAACGACAACAAGCAGAAAGAGGATGGACGGCAGGTCAAACGAACGCGCCGCAAAGAAGTAAAAGATATCCGCAATCGAATGCTCAAAGCCGGACAGAATAAAGACCGATACACAAAGGAATACGATCGTGGATTTCAGCGCGCCCTCCTTCACGGAGCGGAAGGCCTCTACCGCCACATAGATCAGAATACCGCAGAAAAGCGCGTAAACGAATACATAACCAAGCGAAATCTCCAGCTTGCCCTTTACCAAGGGCTCTGCCACGGTCATAAACTTCTCGGAAAGAAGAAGACCGGTCATGCCGGCGCCGAGCGTGTTACCAACCAATGTGGCAAGCACCTCGATCACGCGATTCTGCCACTTTCCATCTCCCGAAACGACATAACAGATCTTACCCGTATACAGATGCAAGCGGAACATCAGAATGGAGAACAGACCGACCGAGAACAAAAGCGCACCCGCCACCTTGTTGATAGAAACAAGCGAAAGGAAAACGCTGCCGCCGATGGCGATCATGATACCTGCCAAAAAAGACGAAACCAATACACGAAGAACACGCATCACAGTTACCTCCAAAAAATAATCAATTGCATAAAATAGAAAGGCATTCTTCCATTTCGGCAATGGTAGACGCCTCATGAATCCTTGCACGGCATGCTGCCGCCGCAGGAAAGCCATGCACAAACATAGCCATCTGCTTGCGCGATTCACGCACGGCAACAGCCTCTCCCTTTTCCCTTGCGCGCATGGCAAGCTGCGCCATGGCTGCGTGGTAATAGGCCTCTCCGTCCGGCCGAGCATATGTCTTGCCCTGCAGGGCGGCCAAAATTTCAGAAAACACAAACGGGTTGCCAACAGCCGCACGGCCTACCATGAGTCCGTCACACCCCGTCTCACGCAGCAGGCGCAAGGCACTCTCGCCATCCACCACGTCACCGTTGCCCACTACGGGAACAGAAACAGCCTGCTTGACCGCAGCAATCACGCTGTAATCCGCTTTGCCGCTGTACATTTGCGTACGGGTGCGGGCATGTACAAAAATGGCCGCCGCCCCACCGCTTTCCGCCGCACGGGCAACCTCCGGTGCGTTGATATGTGCGCTGTCCCATCCGGAGCGGATCTTCACGGTAACAGGCAAGGTGGTCGCCTTCACAACAGTGGCAACCAGCCGCTCCACAAGCGCGGGGGCCTTCATCAAGGCGCTTCCCTCTCCATTGCCGGCAACCTTGGGAACGGGGCACCCCATGTTGATATCAAAGGCAAGGGGCATGATGCCACCTGCAGCGCCGTCAGCCAAGCGGCGTGCTGCCTCGGCAAGAAAGGTCTCCTCCGAGCCAAAAAGCTGCACAGCGCAAGCCCCATCCTCGGGATAAACGCGGGCAAGCAGAGGCGTCTTCTTATCCCCATAGCAGACGGCCTTGGCCGATACCATTTCGGTGACGGTATATTCCGCACCCATGGCGTGGCAGGAAGCACGCATAGCGTGGTCGGTAAAGCCTGCCATAGGGGCAAGGCAAAGCCCATTTTGCAACGAAACACGACCGATCTGCATAACCTCTCCTTTCCGCCAAACGATAAATCGGATAGCGCCGTGAAGACGCTATCCGACGTAATTCTTATTCTTCTACCGGGGCAGCATCCTTCATCGAAAGGTTAGAACGACCCTTTTCATCGATACCGAGGAACTTGACACGAACATGGTCACCAACGGCTACCACATCCTCAACCTTCTCGGTGCGCTGCTGCTGCAGCTTGGAAATGTGAACCAGACCCTCCTTACCGGGAGCGTACTCAACGAACGCGCCGATCGGAATGATACGGGTTACCGTTGCCTCATCGGTAGCACCTACCTCAGGCTCAAATACGATACCGTCAATGATCTTCTTGGCGGCATCAGCGCTGTCACGGTTGACAGCAGAAATGAAGATCGAGCCATCGTCCTCAATGTCGATCTTGGCACCGGTATCGGCGGTGATCTTCTGAATCACCTTGCCGCCCGTACCGATTACCTCGCGAATCTTATCAACCGCGATCTTCATGGTAATCATCTTGGGCGCATACTCGGAAACATCCGCACGAGGAGCGGGAATAGCCTTAAGAATAATCTCGTCGATGATATAATCACGACCCTTGTGGGTGGTCTCCAGCGCGTTCTTAATGATCTCGGGGGTCAGACCGTCGATCTTCAAGTCCATCTGGATGGCGGTGATACCCTTGTGCGTACCGGCTACCTTGAAGTCCATATCGCCATAGAAATCCTCAAGGCCCTGGATATCGATCATGGTATCAAAGGAACCATCCTCTGCGGTGATCAGACCGCAGGAGATACCGGCAACGGGAGCGGAGATCGGAACGCCGGCATCCATCAGAGCCAAGGTAGAGCCGCAAACGGAGGCCTGCGAGGTAGAGCCGTTGGAGGAGAGGATCTCGGAAACCAGACGGATCGCATAGGGGAACTCCTCAACAGAGGGGAGCACGGGCAGCAGCGAACGCTCTGCCAGCGCGCCGTGGC
>JAFTQX010000067.1 GCA_017462545.1 Clostridia bacterium | reverse complement strand
GGTTGGAGTTGCAAAGCACCACCTCGTACCCTTCCTCCTTCAGTGCCAGGCACGCCTGGGTGCCCGCATAGTCAAACTCGGCGGCCTGGCCGATGACGATAGGGCCCGAGCCGATGATCAGAATTTTTTTCAAATCTTTTCTTTTTGCCATTTTTTATTCCTCCGCAATGGTGTGTCTGAAATGTGGATACGTCTATCAAATATTGCCGCGGTATACCACGTTGCCGTCGCAGACCGTCAGGACATTTTTGCCGTAAAGCGTGTGCCCCGCAAAGGGCGTTGCCCTTCCCTTGGAAAGAAAGGCTTCGGGGTCGACGGGTTCCTCGGCCGTAAGATCCCAGATCGAGAACTCATTGCCGAAGGGAATGCCGAATCGCATTCGGGGCCGCACGGCCAGCGCATCCACGATGCGTGTCAGGCTGACCTTGCCCGTTTTCACAAGGTAAGTATAAAGAACGGGGAATGCGGTCTCCAGGCCCACCACGCCGAAGGCGCTGCCCGCCAGGCCCTTGGATTTCTCCTGGGCGCTGTGAGGCGCATGGTCGGTTGCGATGCAATCGACGGTCCCGTCGATCAGCCCCGCCACAAGGGCCTGGCGGTCGGCGGCGGAGCGCAGAGGGGGATTCATCTTAAAGCGTCCGTCCTCCTGCAGGTCACTGTCGTCCATCACCAGATAGTGAGGGCCGGTCTCGCAGGTCACGTCAAGCCCCCGCGCCTTGGCGTCGCGGATCAGCGCCACGCTCTCCTTGGCGGAGATGTGGCAGACATGATAGGCACAGCCGATCTCCTCGACCAATTTCAGGTCTCTGGCGATCTGGGCATACTCGCTCTCGGAGCAGATGCCCTTGTGCCCGTGCGCCTTGGCATAGTCTCCGTCATGAATGTAGCCGCCCCGCAGCAACTCGTTGACCTCGCAGTGAGCCACAATGACCTTGCCCAGTTTTTTGGCACGCTTCATGGCTTCGCGCATCATGTCGTCGCTCTGCACGCCCCGCCCGTCGTCGGAAAAGCCCGCCACACGGGGTGCCATCCCCTCCAGATCGGCAAGGATCTCGCCCTTCTCTCCCACGGTGATGGCACCGTAAGGATAGACATGGATGGTGGATTGCTCCTCGATCAAGGTCAGCTGCTCGTTCAGATGCTCCACGCTGTCGGGCACGGGATTCAGATTGGGCATGGTACACACGGCGGTATACCCTCCCCGTGCCGCCGCGGCACAGCCCGTGGCAATCGTCTCTTTATAAGAAAAGCCCGGCTCGCGAAAATGCACATGCACATCGCAAAAACCGGGAAAAACAGTATAATGGGCGGAATCAGAGACGCCCAGATCAGTTTTGGAAAAAAGAGAGGAAAGCGGAAAAGACCCGGTCGCGGAGACGGGGGTGGTATCCATCATGCACGCTGTAGCGATCTGTTTCATATTCGACCTCCTGGTAAAGTAACATGGAAAATACTCTGTGCCACGGGGCGCAGCTCAAATTCGTTTACTTAAAAAAAGGAATCTTGCCGTGGCAAGACTCCCTCATGCAGAAACACGCCGTGACGGGTTCCTTGCCCTAAATCCTTGATTTTATATATTGTACTATAAATACCCCCTTTTTGTCAAGGGGTTCGACCATGGAAATTTGACACATTTCGTCTTCTTTTTTTGGTAAAGATGACAAATGCCCCCATGCGACAATGCCGCATGGGGGCTGCCTCGGGCACCGTGCCCGAGGGTTGGGGTTAGGGACAAGAGAATTGAGCAGCTGACCGAAATGCCCCTGCTCTTTACCCAGTGGAGCGGCTATCATTGCCACGACAACCCTCAGAATTTCCGTTGGTTTATTGAGATCATCATCAAATATTGGAACAAGAGTAAAGCCTTTGTTGCCCACCCGCATAGCGGGTGGGTGTCTGTTTCGTGCTTCGCACGCAACTGCCGAAGGGCATTAAAACAAAAGGGGGGACGAGCGTTAACACGCAACACTCGTCCCTTTTGCTTTATTCGCCCCGTTGCGGCATTTAGTGCCGCAACGGGGCGTGTTTTTGCCATGTTACTTCACGCGCCTTTTGCGCTCCAGCAGCCAGAGCGCCAGCAGCGCGCCGCTGCCCGCCAGTGACACACAGCCGATCACAATACCGGCTACTGCTACACCGCTGCCGCCGCCCTCGGCCTGCACGCCGGTGTCGCTGTCGCCCAGCCACCAGTTGCCGTTCTCCCCAATGTGAGGGGTCAGACCGCTCTGACCGTTGGCGCCCGCCGCGCCGTCCTTGCCATCGGCGCCGTCCTTGCCATCGGCACCGTTGGTGCCGTTGATACCGTCCGCACCGCCGGTGCCGTTTTCTCCATCCTTGCCGTTGGTCACGGTAAAGATATAGGACTTCAACGTTACCTCGTTTGCCGGAATATAGCGGATCTCATAGGTATCCACCCCATCCTCAGAGGAGATCCGCTCGATGGAATGGATCCCCTTATCCGAGCCGGAAATTTCGTATTCGGAAAGAGAGGCCAGCACCGGGAAGGGGTGCACCGCACTTTGTGCAAAGACCGCATCGACGTTTGCCGCATTCAGCGCCGCCAGCACCGTGCCGTCCGAAAACTCACGGGCAACGGTCTCCTTCGCCGCATACACGCCGGTCTGATAGCTCTCTACGCTGTCGTTATAATCCACCTTGATTTCCCACTCGCCCGTGGTCACATTGACCTCCGCCCACACGCTCCAATCGGTGCCCTTAACGGCGGTAGCGGGTACTGTTGTGGTCTTGTAGCCGTTGCCAATGCTCACCTGCCAATAGTCGCCGCTCTTGCTCGTGGACACGCTCTGCTTGTAGGCATCCTCCTCGGTATAGAAGAAGCTGTTTTCTGCGCTGACCAGGCCGTATTCAACGCCCGCAATGGCGCCCTCCAGGCTGTTGGTCACGCCCTCGCCGCGAGTGATGCAGTTGTAAACGAAGCAGCTGCTCAGCTCGTAGTAGCCATCCTGAATGGCACCCACAAAGCCACCGCTCTCTGCCGCTCCTGCGGCACCCCCGCAGGCCTGAATCATGGAATCCGCCACGTAGCAGTTGTTGAAATAAGCGGTGTCGCCGCTCCCCTCCGAGCCGACGAAGCCGCCGCCGTAGCCCGCGTGATAGATCTCGTTGCCCACGGCCGCGCAACGCTCAAAGCTGCCGATAGCCGTCATGCCCGCGATACCGCCCGCAAAATTGGAATTGACGATCGGGTAGCGGTCGGTGGTGATGACCGAGCCGTAAACCGCGCAGTCGGTAACGGTGCTGCCATAGCAAACGGCCATCAGGCCGCCCGCATAGGACATCTCATTCACGCCCACGGCAGTCACGGTGGCGTTCTTGACGGTTACACCGGAAATGCTGTTATAGGCCGTCCAGCCAAACAGACCCGCCGTGCTGAATCGGGTACAATCGTATTCCGAAATGCTCTCCTTGCCGTTTGAGACCATATTGGAGATCACGTGGCCGTCGCCATCGAAATTGCCTGCAAAATAGTTGTTGCCGCTGTGACCGATGGGCTCCCAGTCGATGCCCGCAAGATCAATATCCGCAGTCAGCTTAAAATAGTAGCCGTAGTAGTTGCCAACGCCGGCATCCTCCGCATCCATGGGCGCGGCACCGCTGCTGTTCAGGCAGTCGGCCAGTTGACACAGCTCGGTGGCGTTGGTGATCAGGTAGGGCTCTGTTTCAGTTCCCTTGCCCGCCAGAGTCATCGTGGTAAAACGGACGATGTAGGTGTAGGTGCGGCCGTAGGTATCCGAGGTCACGGTGGCCGTAACGGTAGCCTTGCCGTCGGTCAGCGCGGTGTCCCCCCCGTAGGTCACGGCAGAGTCGGCCGATGTGGTCAGCGAAACGGACACCGCCGCGTCGGGGGCAGTGCCCGTGGGCAGCACCACGTCGTACTCCGCCTGATCCTGGTAAAATTCATAATACGGAACCTCGGTATATTCACCGAAGGACAAGGAAAGCGCACTTGCCACCTTGCTGACGTGCAGGGAGACCAGGGTGGGTCTGCTTTCCGTCATATTCGCGCCGGTGGCGGTCAGATAGTAGTACGTATCCCGCTCCGGCACGCGATCCAGCTGAACGGTCATTGCACCGTATTTGGTGCTGTCGTCCTGGGCCGCAACACCCACGACCGTGCCCGCCGGTGTGGTCATTTCATAGTCAGCGTAAAGCTGATAGGTAGTACCCACGCTATGTCGCCAGGCGGGGTCTTTATATTCCAGCGTAAAGCTATCCTCGTTCGGCTGCGTCTGGGTATAGGCGCTGCTTTTCAGTACGGGCGCGGACGTTTGCGACAGCGTCTGCGCGCCTGCCGTCAAGGGTACGGCGCACAGCAGCATCAGTGCCGCCAACAGCACGCACGCCATTTTTTTGAAGGTGTGAAGCTTTGTTTTCATAAAAATCCTCCTTTGATTCCTATATTCAAGTCGGTTTCCGACCCGAATCCAAGCCAAAAGCGCCCGTTGGCTAAGCAAGCCAACGGGCGTTTTTTATAAAAGGGCGCGGCAAAAGGGACAGACCTCCGTTAGTCTGTCTGTCTGTCTGGCTGTCTGTCTGTCTG
>JAFTQX010000066.1 GCA_017462545.1 Clostridia bacterium | reverse complement strand
TTTTGAAAAAGTTCCCACACCCTCAAAACTTTTATTTCATAAAAGTTTTTGCCGCCCGCCCTGTATTCTGGCAGGGGAGGCTTTCTCATCCCGCCCCCGCAAAATAACCGCAGAGACAAAATTAGGCTTGCAAGGGACTACCTTTGCAAGCCTGTTCTGTTATATAGAGATAACCTATGGGAACCTGTTTGCGTACCGCAAACGAGCACCGGCGGGATGTAAGATCCGTATTGACGCGTGTTTTACTGTAATTTTCTCGGTTCATCAATGAGCCCGAGCAGATAATCTAACGATACGTTATAATATCTTGCCAGCTTGATGTACTTATCGACACCCATCATTTGGATGCCTAATTCCCATTTTCCGACCTGTTGTCGGGTGGTTTCTAACACTTCGGCCAGTTGTGCCTGTGAGAGATCGTGATCTTCTCTCAGATCCTTTAATCGCTTATAAAAACTCATAGTTTTCTCCTTTTATTATGTCGCAGCCCCCGCGTCATTCTGAGCGGAGCGTCCTCACGAGATCCTGCCACCTGGCGGTGGCACCCCTGCGGGTTTCGGCTGCGGGCTACGCCCTTCGCTCAGGGTGACGGCGTGAGGACGCGCAGTCGAACTGCGGAGCAGCACCGAGCGTAGCGAAGGTGGAATCTCGGGGGCTTGTTCGCATAAGTTTATATTATTTTAACATGCATCTTATAAGATGCGCTTGACATGCACCTTAAGAGGTGCTATAATAGAAAAAGAGCCTTATAAGGTGCAAAAGGAGAACACTATGAAAACATTGTTAGAAGACCTGTGGTATTCCTACTGTTTAGAAACGGATAGCAAAATGGGGAAGGAGGAAAAGCAGCTTCTTTCCCGCCTGGTGAAGGAGGAGGATGCGCTCCGCGCGGTATTGACAGAGGGGCAGCGCAGTATTCTTGAAAGGTACGAAAACGCTGTGGATGATCTGCGTGATCTGGCAGAAAGACAGGCCTTTTTGAAAGGGGTGCGCCTTGCAGCACATTTTCTTTTCGAGTCCTTTTGGTGACACTTTGGCACCCATTTTTTCCCTTTTTTCACCATAAAAAGGGTGATGGTTGTTAAACATGCACAAAAAATAGAGAGAAATTTTTACATCCGATGGACAAAAAGATGGTTTCCACCGCTTGTTTTTTGAAAAGGGATGCGCTATAATAGAATCATAAAAGATTGCTTATGGTTTCGTAAGTATCTCATATTCTATCACAGCAAAGGAGTACCCCTATCATGGAAAAAGTATTGACCAAGAACATTCGTAATGTATGCCTGCTGGGCCACAGCGGCGGCGGCAAAACCTCCCTGGCAGAGGCAATGCTGTATATCGCGAAAGAGACTGACCGTCTCGGTAAGATTCCGGAAGGAAATACCGTATGCGACTATGATCCCGAAGAGGTTCGCCGCGGCTTTTCGCTTTCCTCCTCTCTTGCATCTCTTACCTGGCGCGATATCCGTTTTCACATTCTGGATGTTCCCGGTTATTTTGACTTTGAAGGGGAAATGCGTCAGTGCGTGCGTGTAGCCGATGCTGCCGTTATCGTTGTAGATGGTAAGGCTGGTGTGCAGGTAGGTACCGAGCAAGCATGGGAGGCCGCTACCGAGGCGGGCATCCCGAAGGCCTTCTTTATCAATCGTTTTGATGACGGCGAGTGCCGCTTCCACCGTGCCTTTGGCGCGCTGCGTGAGCATTTTGGCGTTACCGTTTGCCCGATCCAGATTCCGCTGATCGAGGTGGATAAGGTTATCGGCTTTGTCAACCTGATCGATATGGTTGTTTATACCTTTGAGTCGGCTACCGGCTCGTATGTGCAGAGCGAGATCCCCGCAGAGTTCCGTGAGACCTGCGACGAATACCACAACATGCTACTTGAATCCATCGCCCAGACGAGTGAGGAGCTGATGGAGAAGTTCTTCGGCGGTGAGGAGATTTCTCACGACGAGGCGGTTGAGGCTATTCATGAGGGCATCATTCACGGTGATATCGTGCCGGTATTCTGCGGCGCGGCTGTCAAGATGTGGGGTATCAAGACCTTTATGGACACCATTGCTGATTCCTTCCCGCGTCCGACCGCCCGCAAGGTAGAGCATATTGTGCAGGCTGACGGTACGATCGGTGAGATCCCCGTTGAGAAGGAAAGCACCGATACATCGCTCTTTGTCTTCAAAACCGTTGCCGATCCGTTTGTTGGTAAGATGTCCTTCTTCAAGGTCATGAGCGGTGAGGTGAAGGAGAATGATACGCTGCGCAACACCCGCAGCGGTGCCGCTGAAAAGCTGGGTCACTTGTACCTCTTGCGTGGTAAAAAGCAGATCGCGGTGGATTCTATGGTCTGTGGTGATATTGGTGTTACCACTAAGCTGTCGGACACCAATACCAACGATACGCTGACCACCCGTACCGATGATATTCGTTATCAGCCCATCACTTATCCGAACCCCTATGCTTGCCGTGCTGTCAAGCCTTGCAGCAAGGGCGATGAGGATAAGATCTCCATGGGTATTGCCCGTCTCCTGGAGGAGGATCCCACCATTCGCTTTGAGAACAATGCCGAGACCAAGCAGCTGGTGCTGTACGGCTTGGGCGAGACGCACCTTGACGTGGTGGTTGCCAAGCTCAAGAGCCGCTTTGGTACGGCTGTAGAGCTGACTGCGCCTCGCGTTGCCTACCGCGAGACCATCCGCAAAAAGGTGGATGCCGAGGGGAAGCATAAGAAACAGTCGGGCGGCTCCGGTCAGTATGGCCATGTCAAGATCCACTTTGCCCCCGGTGAGACGGACGACCTCACCTTTACCGAGTCGGTATTTGGTGGTGCCGTGCCGAAGAACTTCTTCCCGGCTGTTGAAAAGGGCCTGCGTGATGCCATGGTGGAGGGCGGCGTTCTGGCCGGCTATCCCATGGTGCGCCTGGCAGCCGACCTGTATGACGGCTCCTACCACGAGGTAGACTCGAACGAAATTTCCTTCAAGCTGGCAGCGCGTCTGGCATACCGTGAGGGTCTTCTGCGTGCCGATCCCGTCCTGCTGGAGCCTGTGGTTTGCCTGCAGGTAACCGTTCCGGATGACTACGTGGGTGACGTGCTTGGTGACCTGCCTCGTCGTCGCGGTCGTGTTGGCGGCATCGAGGCACATCCCGTAAAGAGCGGCTACCAGACCGTCACGGCCGACGTACCGCTTGCGGAAATGAGCGACTATGTGACCGCGTTGCGCGCTGCAACGCAGGGCCGCGGCCGCTTTGACTATGAATTTGCCCGCTATGAGGAGGTTCCCGCAAACCTCACGCAGAAGCTGGTAGAGGAAGCCAAAGCGTTGAACGCACAGTAAAGAAAGATAAAAAAGAAGAGGGCTTGTCCCTCTTCTTTTTTTGATTAAAGGTTCTCGAGAAATTTGCCCAGCTTGCGGGCGATGACGACGTGGCCGGCATCGTTCGGGTGCAGGCCGTCGGGGGCGTAGAGCACGCGTTGCTCCTCCAGCTTTGGCTGAATGCCGCCAAAGGCGTAAAGGTCAAGCACGGGCAGGGCGTATTCCTCTGCCACCTCGCGGATAATGCGCACATAGTCGATCAGGCGGCCAACGTCGGTCGGCTTGTTGCCATCGCCGCGCGGGTTATCCTCGTTTGCGCGGTGCAGGGGGGTCATAATCGCGATGACCGCAGCAGGATATTTCTTGATCAGGGAAGAGAAGAGCTGGTGGCAGGCACCGTAAAAGGTGGTATATTCACGGTCAGACGGCGTGCCGATGGGGGCATCTCCATGGCCGAAATCATTCGTGCCGCCGAACACCACAATCACGTCGGCGTCGGCATCCATTTTTTCCACACGGTCGCAGAAGTTCTGGTCAAATGACGGATTTGCCGAGTTCGAGGACTGGCGCGCAAAGCGCGTACCGCTGATGCCATAGTTGCGTGCTACGGCGCCGTATTCCTTAGCCAGCACGGCATGGTAGATGTGCTCGGGTGCGCTGGTACCGACACCCTGGGTAATGCTGTCCCCTAAAAAATTGATTTTTTTGCCTTTCAGTTCCATCGTGTGTCCCTCCAAAGGATGTGATGCTTTCATTGTAGCACGGCGGAAGAAAAAAGTCAATGCGCGCCACAGAAAAATAAACTTTGGCAGATCATTGCTTTTTTTCTGATTTTATGGTATAATAAACCGTTAGAGGTGAATGCTATGAATTATTTTCTGCAATATACATCCAATACGTTGGCGGGTAGTGGTAATCAACATTGGTTTTCCATGCCGAAGGGGGAGGTCCGTACCGGCCGCGTATTTTATAAAATCATGGTAGGCGGGGAATATCACTACTCGCTCCTGTTCTCTAATATCATAGACAGCACCTTCTCAAAAGGGGATGTCAGCCATAAAAATCTGCTGCTTGACAGCTGGCAGATTCACGGTGCGCGCGTTGGTCGTTGCAAGCAGATTTCAAAGGAGAAGACGCTGGCGCAAATGACTATGGGCGAGGATGTCGTTGTCACCGACCTATGTGATCTGACCTTTGACGGCAGAAGAGAGAAAACGGTAGCCCCCGGCGAGTTTTTTGCCACCGACCCGATCACGCTTTCCTTTGAAGGGGGAGAGTATTTGTGCTTGGAGATGACCTTCTCCGGAACGCAATTGCCTTACCACCACGAATCGATGCTGCCGATCTATATCAAGGGGAAAGATGGCTGGCAGTACGACGTGCGCATGCCCCTGCCCGGTATGGTGGGGTGTGATCGCCCTGTCAAAGCCAAAATTGCCTACTTTGGCGATTCGATCACGCAGGGACTTGGCACACCCTATAACGCCTACACACATTGGAACGCGCTGCTTTCCGAGCGTCTTGGCAACGAGTACGCCTATTGGAATCTCGGGCTCGGCTTTGGTCGGGCGGAGGATGCCGCCTCGGACGGCGCGTGGATGTACAAGGCCAAGCAAAACGACATCGTGGTCGTCTGCTTTGGCGTAAACGATATTTTCCACAGCGGCCAAACTGCCGCGCAGATCGCGGGGCAGATCGAAAAGATCGTCCATTACCTGACCGAGGCCGGTGTCAAGGTCGTTTTGCAGACCGTACCGCCCTTTGATTATACAGAGGTACCGCGCTTGATGTGGGAACAGATCAATGCTGATCTGAAAGAACGGCTCGGTGGCCGTGTTTCTCTTGTTTTTGATACCGCCGCCATCCTTGGCAGGGCAGAGGCGCCGTATATGTCTATGTACGGTGGCCACCCGAATGAGGAGGGCTGTGCCGCGTGGGCGGAGGCGCTTTACACGCCGTTTGCGGCATTTTTAAATCGTCAGGCATAAGAAAGGAGGCTCGATATGGTCGAAATTACAGAGGTCGAGCGGCGAAGCCGCGCGGCCAAGGCGAAAATCAAGCCGGGAGACATGCTGCTTTCCATCAACGGCAATGACATCCAAGACGTGCTGGACTACCGCTTTTATCTGGCCGAGGAACGAGTAGAGCTCTCGCTTGAGCGAAACGGCAAGCCGTTTTCGGTTACCATCAAAAAGGATGAATATGACGATATCGGCCTCTGCTTTGCTACCGCGCTGATGGATCAAAAGCAATCCTGCCGCAACAAGTGCGTCTTTTGCTTTATTGATCAGTTGCCGTCCGGTATGCGAGATACCTTGTATTTTAAGGATGACGATGCTCGTCTCTCCTTCCTGCACGGTAACTATATTACCCTAACCAACCTTTCCGAGCGGGATGTGGAGCGCATCATTCACATGCATATCTCGCCCATCAATATTTCCGTGCACACCACCAATCCCGATCTGCGTGTGTCCATGATGAAAAACAAGCACGCAGGCGAGTCACTTCGCCACCTATATCGGTTGGCGGAGGCGGGCGTGGAGATCCATGGGCAGATCGTGCTCTGCCGTGGGATTAATGACGGACGGGAACTTGATCGCACGCTCTCGGATCTTGCCGCGCTCTATCCTGCCGTCAGCTCGGTTTCGATCGTGCCGGCGGGTCTGACAAAGCACAGAGAAGGGCTGCACCCCTTGACCATGTTTACGGGGGAGGAATGCGCCGCCGTGATCGATCAGGTAGAGGTGGTTGCCTCTCGCCTGTATGAGCAAAACGGCTCTCGCGTCTTTTTCTGCGGGGATGAGTTTTATCTTGCCGCCGGCAGAGAGTTGCCGGATGAGGAATTTTACGAGGGCTACCCACAGCTGGAAAATGGCGTGGGGATGATTACCTCGCTGCGTACCGAGTTTGCCGATTGGCAGACCTATGATGCTGCTCCCGGCGAATGCCGCCGTGAGGTGTCGATCGCCACGGGTGTGGCCGCCTATCCCTTGATGCAAGAGGTGGCCGCCAAAATGGAACAGGCCTTTGCGGGGCTTACGGTACATGTCTATGAAATTAAGAACCATTTCTTTGGCGAAAGCATCACCGTGGCAGGACTACTGACGGCCAAGGATATTATTGAGCAGCTGCAAGGCAAGCCGCTGGGAGAAACGCTTTTGTGGCCCGCCGCTGTGTTGCGTAGCGAAGGGGACATGTTTCTTGATGATCAAACACCGCGTGAGGTAGAAGCGGCACTTGGCTGCCCCCTCTGTTTTGTAGAAAATGACGGTGCGGCTCTGGCAGCCGCGATTTTGGGAGAAGAGTAGGAGGAGAGAAGAATGGGAAAACCGATTATTGCGATCGTAGGCCGACCGAATGTCGGCAAGAGCACCTTGTTTAATAAAATCATCGGCGAGCGTCGCTCGATCGTGGAGGACACGCCGGGTGTAACGCGTGACCGCATTTACGGCGAGAGTGAGTGGTGTGGCCGCCGCTTTGTGTTGATTGATACCGGCGGTATTGAGCCAAAGACGGATGATCCTATCCTGCAAAAAATGCGCACACAGGCGCAGATCGCCATTGATTCGGCCGATGTGATCGTCTTTATGTGCAATGTGCGTGACGGTCTGCTGGCAGATGACCGTGATATTGCCGTGATGTTGAAAAAAAGCGGCAAGCCGATCGTGCTGTGCGTCAATAAGACGGATAGCATTGGCTCTCTGCCGCCCGCTTATTATGAGTTTTATGAGCTGGGCTTTGACCAGGATCCCATCCCGCTTTCCTCGTTGCACGGCACAGGCAGCGGTGACCTGCTGGATGCCGCCCTTGCCGCCGTTCCCGTCAGAGAGGACGAGGGCGAGGAGGGTGACGTGATCAACGTTGCGGTGATCGGCAAGCCGAATGCGGGCAAATCCTCGCTTGTCAATCGCGTGCTGGGGGCTGATCGTATGATCGTTTCCAACATCGCGGGCACCACGCGCGATGCGGTAGACAGCCGTGTGGACAATGCCTACGGCTCCTTCAACTTCATTGATACGGCAGGTATTCGTCGGCAGAGCAAGGTGGAGGATCGTATTGAAAAGTTCTCGGTGCTGCGCGCCCATATGGCGGTTGAGCGGGCGGATGTTTGCCTGATCCTGATTGATGCCGCCGAGGGCATTACCGAGCAGGACGAGCATATTGCCGGCATCGCGCATGAGGCGGGCAAGGCCTCGATCGTGGTGGTCAATAAGTGGGATCTGATCGAAAAGGATAACAAGACCACAAACAACTATACCCGTGATATTACCAACGCCCTTTCCTATATGACCTATGCGCCGCTGATGTTTATTTCCGCGCAGACCGGGCAACGCGTAAACCAGATCTATGAGCAGATCCGCTATGTCTATGACCAGTCTAAAACTCGCATCTCGACCGGTATGCTCAACGACCTGCTCAATGACGCTACCACACGGCACGAGCCGCCCTCGGATAAGGGCAAGCGCCTGAAGGTCTATTATATGACACAGGTATCGGTCGCGCCGCCCACCTTCGTCATCTTCTGCAACGATGCAGAGCTGTTCCATTATTCCTACCGCCGCTATATTGAAAACTGTATCCGCGAGACCTTCGGCTTCCGTGGTACACCCATTCGTATTGTGATCCGTGAGCGCGGCGATAAGGATGAGAAATAAGAAAGGGGGATACCCTGATGTTTATTGACCATATTGAGATTTATGTCAAGGCAGGCAACGGCGGCAACGGTGCTGTTGCCTTCCACCGAGAAAAATACGTCAACGCCGGCGGCCCGTCCGGGGGGGATGGCGGCAACGGCGGCAGCATCATCTTCCGCGTCGATCCGGGCAGCAATACGTTGCTTTCCTTCCGCTACAAGCGTAAGTTTATTGCTGAAAACGGCGAAAACGGCAAGTCTGAAAAAATGCACGGCAAAAACGGCCAGGATATCGTGATCCTTGTGCCGCCCGGCACGCTGCTGAAGGATCCCGAGAGTGGGCGCATTCTGTTTGATATGTCTGAAGCGGACGAGTTTGTCGCCTGCCGCGGCGGTCGCGGCGGTTGGGGCAACCGCCACTTTGCTACCCCCACACGCCAGATCCCGCGCTTTGCCAAAAGCGGTACGGCGGGTGAGGAAAAAACGCTCCTTTTGGAGCTAAAAATGATCGCAGATGTGGGCTTGATCGGTTTTCCCAGTGTAGGTAAATCCTCGCTGCTTGCCCGCATTTCGGCAGCCAAGCCGAAAATTGCTGACTACCATTTTACCACCCTGTCTCCCAATCTCGGCGTTGTGCCGATGGGGGAGGGGCGCGGCTTTGTTGCTGCCGATATCCCCGGCTTGATCGAGGGGGCGGCAGAGGGGGCCGGGCTTGGGCACGACTTTTTGCGTCACGTTGATCGCTGTCGCCTATTGTTGCATGTGGTGGATATTGCCGCCACTGAGGGGCGCGATCCGATTGAGGATGTGAAGATCATCAACCGTGAATTGAAGAATTACAGCCCGGAGCTGTCCGAGCGTCCTCAGATCGTGGTAGCCAATAAGTGTGACTCCGTCCTTTGGGAGGAGGAGCCCTATGTGCGTGATTTTGAAACATATATTGACTCGCTCGGCTATCAGCTCTTCTATGTTTCTGCCGTAACGGGCGAGGGCATTCCGGAACTTTTGCGCGCGGTTCGCGCGTGCCTGGACGAGCTGCCGCCCATTAAGGTCTATGAGCGAGAGATCAGCGCGGAGGAGGATGCCATCCGCTCTGCCGCTGATGAGAGAGAAACGACGGTTAAGGTGGAGGGCGGCGTCTACTATGTCGAGGGAAAATGGCTCTATAACTTCATGGGGCAGATCAACTTTGAGGATTACCAGTCGCTCTCCTTCTTCAGCCGCGTGCTGCAAAAGAACGGCGTGATTGACCTGTTGCGTGAAAAGGGCGCCAAGGATGGCGATACCGTCAATATCTATGATTTTGAATTCGATTTCGTACAGTAATCAGTAAGGAGAGGGCTATGGATTATTCTGTTTACCACAATTGTCTGCGCATTCAGATCACGCCTGACGAGTGGCAGGACGAGCGTATTGAGGCCATTTGTAAGCATTGTGCCGAATATGGCTTTGATAATGTCATGCTCATGCTCAATTTGGAGGAGTTTCACTGCGGGCATATCTCGATTGAGGAAGAAAAGAAATGGATCGCCGTGCTGAAAAAGGCAGCGGCTGCGCTGCGCGAAAAGGGTATTACGGTCAGTGTCAATAACTGGATCGAGATGGGCCATGCCGATCGCGGCAGACAGTTTGCTGCCGACCAGCAATTTACCCCCATGGTTGACCCGTATGGCAGAGCGGCAACGGCAGTTCCGTGCCCGCTTTGCAAGAATTGGCGTGCCTATTTTGCCGAATACGTCACGCTTCTTTGCAAGGAGCTTGAGCCGGATACCTACTGGATCGAGGATGATTTTCGTCTGATGAATCACGCCCCGCTGCGCTCGGCAGGCTGCTTTTGCGATCTGCACATGGCAGATTACAACAAACGCCTTGGCACAAGCTATACGCGTGAAGAGTTCGTCAAGAAGCTCCTCACCCTCGGCCCCTGCAACCGTGAACGCCGTGCGTGGTTAGATTCTAACCGTGATGTGATGGTGGGCTTGGCGGACGAGATCGCCAAAACGGTCAAAAAGGTCTGCCCGAATACCGATGTTGCCATTATGACCTCCGGCCCCGAGCAGCATTGCATGGAGGCGCGTGATTGGCCTGCGCTGTTTGAAGCACTCTCGCAGGATGGTGGGCATAAGATCAACCGCATCCACCTGCCGTAGGAGGAGATGACAGGTAAGGGCTATATCCATTATTTCAACAAGGCCAGCATGGGCGTGCGTGCCATGTGTGAGGATGATGTGCTCATCATGCCCGAAATCGAGCATAGTGCTGCCTCACGTTATCGTCGCAGCCCGCGCTTTATGCGCTTTGCTTTAGAAACAGCCATTCCGCTGGTGCTCTCGGGCATGACGTATTCGCTTTATGATTTCGTTGCTAACGGCACGCGTGATTCCTTTGGCTACGGTGCTGTGGTGAAGGAGGAGCAGCCCTTTATGCAGGGCGTGCTTGATCTTGGTCTGCGCTTTTCGTCTCTTACGGGCGTAGTGGTGCCTATTGATCCGCGCTCCTGCTACTATCAAGAGATGAAGGGCGAGCGGCTGGAGGATCTCTTGCCGGGTGAATACCATGCGGCAGGCTATCTGTCTGCGATGGGCATTTCCTTCCGTTATTCGCGCGAAAAACGCTTTAAACGGCAGATCGTCTTGATGACAAAATGGTCGATCGCCACCTTTACGGACGAGGAGCTTAGCGATCTGTTTGCCGAAAACTTTGTGCTATTGGACGGCAGCGGTGTATTAGCGCTGCAGGAGCGCTCTCTGCTTTCGCTGATCTATGCCCGCTCTGCTGCAAATAAGGGAAGAGATAACGGTTACCATACCTATGAGGAATGCGCAGATAAAACGCTGTCTATTGACGGTGTGCGCGGTCTGCGCGCCTCCTGCCGTACGGCAGCCGGCGATTTCGTAGAGGTGGACTACATCGGGGGCGTATCTGTTAAGACAGAGGTGTACGGTTACCGTATGGATCGTCTTGCCCCTGCCATTGTCATGGGGCAAGGCTTTGCCGTGATCCCGTATATCCTCAATGACAATCTGCTTTCGCAGTATTGTACGCTGCGCCGTCACTTCCTGCTGGAGGCAGTCACGTCGTATAAGGCCCCTGTTGCCGTCTCGTATGAAGAGGGCGTCAGTCCCTATCTGTATCTCGATGGCATCCGTCAGACGCTCATTTTGACAAACGGTAATGTGGACAGTTTTGATGAGATCAGGATGTGCCTGCCCAACGTCTTCTTTACAGAGGTCTATCGTCTTGGGCGAGATGGTAAGAAAACGCCCGTTCGCTTTCGGCGGCTCGGTCATGATGTGTGGTTGCAAACCGAGATCGAGTATCTATCTTCTACCGTGCTGATTTTGGAATAATACTTAAAAAAACGGCAGAGCGAGCTCTGCCGTTTTTATGATTAAAGGGAAACGCGGTTGTTATGCAGGGTATCCAGCCCTTCGGCATACAGGTGTGAAATGTCGGAAAAGCACAAACAACGAGGAGCAGTAAAGCCACTTTCAAAATTTTGAAATTCCACCACCGTTACGCTGGAGAATGTACAGTCAAACGAGGACCAAATAATATGTAGCGGCACGTGCAGCAGGTGTGAAAGCCAGGCCTTGGTAAAGGCCGAATGGCAGAACAGGGCCACCTTTTCCTCATTTGCCCGTAGAATACGGTACACGCCGTTTTCCTCACGGTAGCCAAGTCGCTCCAAAAACGCGTCACCGTTTCGGCGGATAAAGTCGGCCGCCTCATGCATGCGGGATTGGTTAATGCCCTGGCACTCGTAGGTGCGCTCATAGGGGAGGGCAATGTTGCCGTTTTCGCGAAAATAGGTGTTTGGCAGATTGGTGATCGATTTTAACTTGCCATCCGGAAAGGGAGTCAGCCGCTCGTCCTCTATCTCGTGTGTCCATTCTTCAATGATGGGGGAAAGACCCAAAAGGCGGCAGGCGGGGGCGGCCGTTTCTCTTGCGCGCCCCATGGGGGAGGAATAAATACAGTCAATGCCGGCTGCGGCAATGCGCTTGCCAACGGCCTCTGCCTGCTTGCGGCCACGCGTGGTCAGCGTGTCGGTGGTGTAGTCCGGTTCGCCGTGACGAACGATGTATAGCAGCATATAGAGAACCTCACTCGTTTGATGCTTGTATTGTACCATATCCCGCAAAAAAATGCAATCGTCTCGTGTAAAAATCGCCCTTTCTCTTGCAAAGAAGGCGAAATGCATGTATAATACAAGCAGGAAAGAAAATGGGGGAAAACGACATGCTCACAAAAAATATGCTATGTGAAATCCAGATCACCGATCTTAACAATCTCGGTTTTGGTGTCGGGCGCGTAGAGGGCAAGGTGGTCTTTGTCAGTGGCGCGGTAGATGGCGACCTGGTCGAGGCGCGCATCATCCGTGTCAACAGCGGCTATGCCATCGCGCGGACAGAGCGTGTTTTGTTAGAGTCAAAGCATCGTTCTCCCTCCCCCTGTGCGGCTCCCGGCTGCGGCGGCTGCGCCTATCGGCACATCACCCAAGCGCACGAGGCCGAATTGAAGGAAAACTATGTGCGCGAGGTCTTTCGCAAGCAGGGCATGGCAGACGTTACCGTGTTGCCCCTCTTGACAACGGGCGAGCGGTATCACTATCGTAACAAGGCCCAGTACCCCGTCGCGCCCGAAAAGGGCGGCGGTCTGCGTATCGGCTTTTACGCGCCCAAAAGTCACCGCGTGGTGGCGGCAGAGGACTGCCCCCTGCAGGATGCCACCTTCGCGCCGATTGTGAAGCGTCTGCACGCGCTGTTTGACCAATACAAGATTCCCGCCTACGAGGAAGAAACGGGGGACGGCCTTGTTCGCCATATCTATCTGCGGGCGGGCAAGGAGAGCGGCGAGCTGCTGCTTGCCCTGGTGCTGAACGGCGATCGCCTGCCGCACGCGGAGGAGATCGTCTCCGATCTGCGTTCCCGCTTTCCGTCACTTGTCGGTATTCTCATCAATGTTAATCGTGAGAATACCAACGTCATCTGCGGAGACGCGTGGCATACCCTGTGGGGCAAGGGGACAATGGTAGATACCCTCTGCGGGGTGGAGCTGGAGATTTCGCCTGCCGCGTTTTATCAGGTTAATCACGATGCGGCCGAGCTTCTTTACCGCCGCGCGCGTGAGCTGGCTGATCTGCATGGAGACGAGCTGCTGCTTGACCTCTTTTGCGGCGCGGGCAGTATCGGGCTTTCGATGGCGGACGGTGTGCGTGAGGTCATCGGCATTGAGATCGTAGAAAGCGCGGTCGCCTGCGCCAAGCAAAATGCCGCGCGTAATGGTATCAAAAACGCCTCCTTCTATTGCGGCGATGCCGAGGATACCGAAAAGCTCCTGACCGCCGCTGAGACCGCCCGCGGCGAGAATGTCCGCCCTGATGTGGTGATTCTCGATCCGCCGCGCAAGGGGTGCGGCGAGGAGCTGCTTGCCTATATCGCTCGTCTCGCGCCGAAACGCATCGTTTATATCTCCTGCAATCCCGACACCCTCGCACGGGATTGCGTAACGCTGACCGCCTCCGGCTATCAGATGGGCGAGGTGACTCCTGTTGATCTCTTTCCGTGCACTGGGCACGTTGAGAGTGTCGTTTGTCTGACTTTGCGAAGATCTCAAAAGTCCGTTTTACAGCATTAATTTTGCTAAGATATTGAAAGGAGCAATCACCAACATGAAACAAGCACAAAGACATATGATATGCAACGCCCATATTGACCCCATCTGGCAATGGGACTGGCCGGAGGGAGCAAGTGCGACTTTGTCGACCTTCTACTCAGCGGCAAAGCTTTGTGACGAATTTGACTATATCTTCTGTCACAACGAGGTAACGGTATACAAATACGTGGAG
>JAFTQX010000065.1 GCA_017462545.1 Clostridia bacterium | reverse complement strand
CGCCCAGCTTTTTGGGGAAAAGCTCGGGAATCCAGCGCATACCAAGGCGACCGCCCTCCTCCGCGATCAGCTCGCGCTGCATAAGGGCCGCGCCCCAACCAAGGTCAGAGCGGATCCAGCCGGCGATGATGCGTCTGCCGTTATCCAACTCGGCTACCATCGGTACGCAAAGGCCGTCATAAATATTCTCTCCCAGCTTGATGGCATCTACCATTTGCTTGTCCCCCGGCTTCAGCGTGCGGAAATACCCGCGGAAACCGACGATCAGGTATTGGTAACCGTTCATTTCAAAAAAGGCGGGGCATTCGGAGGAGCAATTTAGCGCGGTGCTTGGCCCACTGAACACCATGTCCGTTTCTGCGCGGACAAAGGGCTTTGCAATATCGTCCGTGCGGTAAACGCCCTCGCCTCCATAGCCGCCGTATAAGATCAGCCCGCCGTCTGCCGTGGAATAGACACTCGGGTTCTGTGCCCCGTGGTAGAGCAGCTCGGTACGGCGGAAGTGGATGCCGTCCTCCGAGAGGGAAAGCGTGGCCCCCATCGGCATGCCGCCTGCGTCAATCGCCTCGGCAAAGGTCTTGTGCGTAAAGCTGCTGCCATCCTCGTTGCGTGCCGGCTCGATGAACTTGCCGCTTGGGTGGCGGCTGGTATGCAAGCCGTAGCTCATATAATACTTGCCCTTGTGATAGAACATCGTTCCCGTACCAAAGGTCTCATAGGGGTGCTCTAATTCGGCAAGCGGCTCTTGCTCCTCCCAGGTGATGAGGTCTTTTGTTGTCAAGTGCGCCATATCATGCGCGCCACGGCCGCCGCGGCTGCCGTGGTGACGGCGGTCAAAGAGATAGACCAGATGATAGGTGCCGTCATGGAAAAAGGTCATGACATCCCCCACGTTGGTATTAAAGCCGTGCGGGAAGTAGAAATCGGCCGGCTCGTCAGTCTCTTCTGTGCGGTAGGAGACGGTGCTGCCCTCGACGGCGGCAATTCGGACACTTTGCCCCCCCTCGATTGCTTGGGGGAGACAAAGGTTGCCCACACCGGAATTTTCATTCAGCACCTCGCCGTCTAAAAGAAGGCGTAGCCAGGTACCGTTGAACCAGAGCGAGAGGGGCTTGTCTGCCACCTGTGGCAGGGAAAGGGGCAGGCGCAGCGGGCAGGTTTCGCGCACGCCCTCCCGCGTGACGGTGGTAAAGGCAATATCCAAGATCCATTCGTTTTCTTCGTTCGCATCAAAGCAGTTTTCGCGGCGCAGGCTATGCATCTCGCCGTCCTCGCTGTCAATGTCCAGCGTACGGCAGATCAGCCTGATCTCCAAAGATCCCTTTGCGGAAAGGAGCGTTTGCTCACGACCAAGGAGGTCGCGCAGCACGGGCAGCGTGATGAGAAAGCTTGATTTGCACAGGCTCTCGGCGGTCAACGCGTGCGCCTCTGATGTGGTCAGGGAATAAACCGGTATTTTTCGGATAACCATAGGGCGTTCTCCTTTTTTGCATTCTGGTGTTATCATACTATGAATTTCCATGTTTGTCAAGAAATAAATATTTTCCCTTTACGCTTGGCAGAGATGTGTGCTATAATGGTAAAAAACAACAGTGAGGAAGTTTGCCATGCAAGAAATGCCCGTTCCCCAAATTGTAGAAAGAAACCGCGATGTCGAGCACATCGTGTACGCCTCCTCTCGCTATGGCCACCACGGCTTTGGCAAGCGAAATAAGGATAAGCTGTTTTCCATGCTGGTCAGCACCGATATCCACCATTGCCCCTCGGTGATCGAGGCGGCTGTTGACTATCTCAATTATCACGCGCCGCTTGATTGCGGCATCTGCCTTGGCGACATCATCGCCGCTGATTTTCGTGAGGATGGTAACTGGTATACTGAGCATGTGTTGGCGGCAAAAAAACCGTTTTTGACCCTGCTTGGTAACCATGATGTGGGCAACAGTGCTGAGCCGCCGCTTGCCGCTACCTCGCAGATGGCCTTTGAAAAATATATGCGCCCGGTGGCAGAGAAGATCGGCGTTGAGGGGCTGGATCGCCCGTATTACGTTCGCCTGTTTGAGGAATACAAGATCGCCGTGATCGCCCTGCACGCCTACGATACGCCAAATAACCTTGATGAAAATGGCAATTACGCCGTTCATCGCGGCATGGAAATGCTCTCGCAGGAGCAGATAGATTGGCTGATTGCAGCACTTGCCGGCATCCCGGCCGGGTATCACCTGGCCATTGCCATGCACTCCTTCCCCTACGGGCATGAGGCAGAGCCGGGCGCGTGGACGCAGGCAGGCAAGGATCTTGGTTCGCTTTCCGCTTGGGATAAGGCGTATGGGGAGACCGATCTTTTGACCGATATTGTGCACGCGTGGAAAACGGGCAGCGCGCGTCGCGGGGAATATATCCCTCGTTACAGCAACCTTCCCACCATCACGGTCGATTGCGATTTTTCCGCGCGCGGAAACGGGAATTTTATCGGCTACCTGGTGGGGCACTATCACCGTGACGTGATCGCACACAGCAAAAAATACCCCTCTCAAAAAATGATTGCCTTTGCCTCTGCCGCGAATGACGCCTGGCAGAATTACGATTGTGACCTGCCGCGCGCCGAGGGCACAAAGGCAGAGGATCTTTTGACCGTTTGCAGCATTGATACCGATAAACGGGAGATCCGTCTTGTGCGCGTGGGAAGCAATATCACCATGGAAATGACAGAGCGTACCTATATCGTTATTCCGTATTGAGTATAAAATGTGGAAAAGACCATGTTCTACCATTTTTCGATAGGCCATGGTGGGGCAGATATTGTATTTTGATGGTACTTGTGGTATGATGGTGGAAAAACTAACGAGGTGACAGAACATGAACAATTATCAATTCGGAAACTTTCTTTATGAAAAACGAACAGCAAAGGGATTATCCCAGGCGGAGCTGGCCGCCATGCTCGGCGTGACCAACAAGGCGGTATCCAAATGGGAAAACGGCTCGGCTTATCCCTCTACCAAGCTGGTCTATCCGCTCGCAAGAGCTTTGGATGTTTCAATCGAGGAGCTGTATCGGGTGATGAGCGAATCCGAAAAGCCACATACGGCTATGAGGCGTTTGCTTGACCGTATTTATTTTAATAAGTGGCTCTCGATTTTTCTGCCGCTTGGCCTTTCTCTTTTGGCGTATGTGCTGTATTTGTTGGTCGGTGAAGGGGCGGAGAAGCAAATGCTGGCCATCTCCACGCCAATCTGTATTGCATTCGTGTTTTTCGGTACTTTTTTCGTTGTATTTTTTCAGGTCAAAAACCCCATGTGTCCGACAGCGTTTTTGGATTTTTGTGAGTTGCTCTTTTTTGTTTGTATGGTAATAGGAACCGTGATGGTGGATATCCCCTTTTTGTTGGATCTGCGAGGGAGCTTTCACATGGGTGTTTGCATCAGTCTGGCTGCCATTGGCGGCCTGGCCTTTGCACACAGCAAACGAAACCGATAATTGAAAAAGCACGCCAACGCGTGCTTTTTTCTTCATTTTTATTTTGTTTTATGCTATAATAAGGGCATCAAGCTGTATGAGAGGAAATAATGGACTCACTGATTTTTTCCCTGAATGCTGTCGCCCCGATTATTTTGCTGGTGGCACTTGGCTATATGTTGAAAAAGATCGGCTGGATGACGGTCGATTTTGCCAAAAAGACGCACAAGCTGGTCTTTCATGTGTTTTTGCCCGCCATGCTCTTTCTCAACGTGTACAAGATCGAGCATCTCGGCAGCATGGATCCTACCTATATTATCTATGTGGTCGTTGTGCTGCTGCTGGTGTTCTTGCTCGGCTTGCCGCTTGTGCTGGCTGTTGCGCGCAAGCCCGCCTATCGCGGTGCCTTGATGCAGGCGATCTTTCGTTCCAACTATGCGCTGATCGGCATTCCGCTGGCCTCCTCGCTGTTCGGTGAGGAGGGGGTAACGGTTGCCACGCTGCTTTCGGCCGTCTCGGTGCCCGCCTTGAACGTGTTGGCCGTGATCGCCTTAACCATCTTTCGCACCGATGGCGGTAAGGTCAATGCCAAGAGCATCCTGCTCGGTATTGTGCAAAATCCGCTGATTGTGAGTGTGCTGGCAGGGCTTTGCACGCTTGGCATTCGTGCGCTTTTTGTGCAGGGCGGCATTTCCTTCCGCCTCTCGGATATCGAGCCGCTTTATAAGGCACTCTCCTATCTTTCCAATCTCGCAACACCGCTTGCCTTGCTGGCGCTTGGCGCGCAGTTTGAGTTTTCTGCCGTGGCGGCTCTGCGGCGGGAGATCCTCTTTGGTACGCTGATGCGCACGGTGCTTGTACCCCTGTTTGCCATCGGCGGTGCTTGGCTGCTCTTTGCCGATCGCTTTGGCGGCGCACACTTTGCTGCCTTTATCGCCATGTTTGCCACCCCCGTCTCCATCTCCAGCGTGCCGATGGCGCAGGAAATGAAGGCCGATGCCACGCTTGCCGGGCAGCTGGTGGTCTGGTCGACCCTGACCTCCGCTCTGACGATCTTCCTGTTTACCTTCTTTTTGAGGCTTGGCGGCATTTTTTAAAAAATTTCAGACATTCTTTGTGATTAAAAAACAGTAAAATTTGCATAAATATTGCGTGCGCAGCAAGGGCAAACTGAAATAAAGCCCTTGCTGCGCTTGATTTTTCCTTCTTTTTTCTGTTTTTTCATGCATGTTTCTTACTGTTTTTATTCATCAAAAAACACAAGATGTAGTGTTTGGGCTGAAAAAATAATACTAAATATTCCATTTTCCCTCTTGACAGGGCAAATCCTTTATGGTATACTATCACCGTACCAAATCCGAAAGGAGTCGATGATGAACATACAGGGCTACCAGAAGCTGACGCTGCTTGATTTTCCCGGGCGCGTGGCTTGCACGGTTTTTACAGGTGGCTGTAATTTGCGCTGTCCCTTCTGCCACAATGCCGGTCTGGTGCGCACGCCGTTTTCATCGGCAAACAGCGAAGAAGAGCTGCTTTCCTATCTCGTATCCCGCCGCGGCCTGCTTGATGGCGTCTGTGTCACGGGTGGCGAGCCGCTTTTGCAGCCTGATCTTCCCGTCTTTCTTCAAAGGGTCAAGGACATGGGCTATTCCGTCAAGCTGGATACCAACGGCAGCCTGCCCGATAAGCTGGCAGCCCTGCTTGCCTCCGGCCTTGTCGATTACGTAGCCATGGATGTCAAAAGCTCCCCCGCCGGGTATGCTGCCGCTACCGGCAGAGACGGGGACGTAGCGCCCTTTTTGCAAAGCATTCGTTTGTTAGAGGAAAGTGGGATCCCGCATGAATTCCGCACCACGGTGGTCAAGGGTATTCACACCGCAGCGGATATAGAGGCGATCGGGCAATTATTAGCAGGATGCGCGCGGTATTTTCTGCAGCCATTCCGTGATTCGGGCAATCTGCTCGGTGACGGCTGTTCCGCCTTTTCGGAGGCTGAGATGTCGGCCTTTCTGGACATCGCAAAAAAATACATTCCCGCAGCACAGCTTCGGGGGCAAGGATGAGCATTATGAAAGAGAACATGTATCGGGTCAAGAAAAGAGACGGTAGTGTTGCCGATTTTAACATCAGCAAGATTTCCGACGCGATCGAAAAGGCGTTTGACGCATGCGATCGTAAGTACAATGAAAGCATTATTGATTTCCTCGCGCTCAAGGTTACCTCGGATTTCGAGCCGAAGGTAGCAAACGGCCTCATTGCCGTAGAGGATGTGCAGGACAGCGTAGAGACCGTGCTGGTACAGGCAGGCTATGCCGATGTTGCCAAGGCGTATATCCTCTACCGCCGTCAGCGCGAAAAGCTGAGAAACATGAAGTCCACGATCCTTGACTATAAGGAGATCGTTGACAAGTATGTGAAAAACATTGACTGGCGTGTGAAGGAGAACTCTACCGTTACCTACTCGGTCGGCGGTCTGATCCTCTCCAACTCCGGTGCCATCACCGCAAACTACTGGCTCTCCGAGATCTATGATGACGAGATTGCCAACGCACACCGCAATGCCGATATCCACCTGCATGATCTTTCCATGCTCACCGGCTATTGCGCCGGCTGGTCGCTCAAGCAGCTCATTGAGGAGGGTCTTGGCGGCGTTCCCGGTAAGATCACCTCTGCCCCTGCCAAGCACCTGGCTACCCTGTGTAACCAGATGGTCAACTTCCTTGGGATCATGCAGAACGAGTGGGCAGGCGCACAGGCCTTCTCCTCCTTTGATACCTATCTTGCTCCCTTTGTCAAGGCAGACAACCTCAGCTATGATGCTGTCAAGAAGTGCATCGAGTCCTTCGTTTACGGTGTCAACACCCCCAGCCGTTGGGGTACGCAGGCTCCCTTCAGCAACATCACGCTGGACTGGACCGTACCGCACGACCTGGAGGATGAGTATGCCATCATCGGCGGCAAGCGCATGGACTTCAAGTACGGTGACTGTAAGAAGGAAATGGACATGGTCAACCGCGCCTTCATCGAGATCATGATCGAGGGCGACGCAAACGGCCGTGGCTTCCAGTACCCCATCCCCACCTACTCCATCACCCGTGACTTTGACTGGTCGGAGACCGAGAACAACAAGCTCCTCTTCGAGATGACCTCCAAGTACGGTACTCCTTATTTCTCCAACTATGTGAACAGCGATATGGAGCCCTCTGAAGTGCGCAGTATGTGCTGCCGCCTCCGTCTTGACCTGCGTGAGCTGCGTAAGAAGTCAGGCGGCTTCTTCGGCAGCGGTGAGAGCACCGGCTCTGTTGGCGTTGTTACCATCAATATGCCGCGTATCGCTTACCTCGCTGAGAATAAAGAGGACTTCTACAAGCGTCTTGACCATCTGATGGATATTGCCGCTCGTTCGCTCAAGATCAAGCGTACCATCATCACCAAGCTGCTGGATGAGGGGCTGTATCCTTACACCAAGCGTTACCTCGGCACCTTCAACAACCACTTTTCCACCATCGGTCTCGTTGGCATGAACGAGGCAGGTCTGAACGCAAAGTGGCTGCGCAAGGATATGACACACAAGGAAACGCAGGAGTTCTCCAAGGAAGTTCTCAACCACATGCGCGAGCGCCTCTCCGACTATCAGGAGATGTACGGTGACCTCTATAACCTTGAGGCTACCCCGGCAGAGTCGACTGCCTTCCGTCTTGCCAAGCACGACCGCAAGCATTATCCGGATATCGTTTGTGCCTCCGATGGTGAAACGCCCTACTACACCAACAGCTCTCACCTGCCGGTTGGCTACACCGAGGATATCTTTACCGCGCTTGATATTCAGGATGAGCTGCAGACACTCTACACCTCCGGTACGGTATTCCACGCCTTCCTTGGCGAAAAGCTGCCCGATTGGCGTGCCGCTGCCTCTATCATCCGCAAGATCGCAGAGAACTATCGCCTGCCCTACTACACCCTGTCTCCTACCTACTCGGTATGTAAGGAGCACGGTTATATCGCCGGTGAGAAGTACACTTGTCCGACCTGCGGCAAGGAGACTGAGGTCTACAGCCGTATCACCGGTTACTACCGTCCTGTGAAGAACTGGAATGACGGTAAGGCACAGGAATACCGCGAGCGTAAGACCTACGATATCGCGAACTCCGTACTGACACATGTTGGCCCTCGCACCGAGGATGCGTGCTGCGATTGCGAGCAGAAGATCGCTCTTGGTGATGGTCTCTATCTGTTTGCCTCCGCTACCTGCCCGAACTGTAAGATCGCAGAATCGCTGCTCTCTAAGGCAGGCGTTGCCTACACCAAGATGATGGCGCAGGAGAATGTTGCGCTGACCGAGTCGCTTGGCATCAAGCAGGCTCCCACGCTGGTAGAGGTCAAGAATGGCGAAATTGAGAAGTTCGTCATGGTTCCCGGCGTTAAGAAATATATCCAGTCCGCTCAGGCGTAAATGTTAGCAAGAAGACGGGCGGCAATGCCGCCCGTCTTTTCTATGGAGGAATACTATGTATGATATCATCATTGTCGGTGCAGGTCCTGCCGGCCTGACCGCCGCGGTGTATGCTCGCCGTGCCAATAAAAGTGTATTGATCTTAGATCGTGCCGCCTTCGGCGGCCAGATCACCTATTCGCCCAAGGTAGAGAACTATCCCGGCTTTGACAGCATCAGCGGAAGCGAGCTGGCCGATCATATGGTTGAGCAGGTGCTCTCGCAGGGGGCAGAGGTTGAGGTGGAGAATGTGACCGCTATGGAGGATCTTGGCGAGAGCAAGGCTGTGCTGACCGAGGAGGGTAATCGTTACGAGTGTCGCGCACTCATTCTTGCCTGCGGTGCGCAGCACCGTCATCTGGGGCTGCCGAATGAGGAACGCTTTATCGGTGACGGCATTTCCTTCTGTGCCGTTTGTGACGGCGCGTTTTACCAAAACAAGACCGTTGCCTTGATCGGCGGCGGTAATTCCGCCTTGCAGGAGGCCATTCTGCTTTCTGAGACCTGTAAAAAGGTCTATGTGATTCAGAATTTGGATTTTCTGACCGGCGAGCCGCGTCTGCAGGAGATCCTTGCCAAGCGCGGCAACGTAGAGGTCATCACCGGCACGGTGGTTTCTGCCATTGCCGATACGCCTGAATTTTCGTCCATCACGCTGGAGAAAACGGCAGACGGCACCAAGACCGAGCTCGCTTTGGACGGCATGTTTGTGGCCATCGGCCTTGTGCCTGAAAACGGCGCGTTTGCCGATTTTGTTGATCTGGATAAGGCCGGCTATGTGGATGCGGGCGAGGACTGCTTGACCCGTACCAAGGGCGTTTTTGTAGCAGGCGATTGTCGGAAAAAGGCCGTGCGCCAGGTAACCACCGCCACCGCTGACGGCGCTGTTGCCGCGATTGCTGCCTGTCGGTATCTTGACGCGATGTAAAAAGGATACATGAGCTGCTTTTTGAGCAAAGCAGCTCATGCCCTGCAAAAAGCTTTAGAGGAGAGAAGACATGGTTAATGTGACAACGATAGCACTGATTGGCGTTGCCGTGGTGGTTGTGGCCTTCCTTGTTATTCGGTTCTTTCGGTAAGACAATATCGACAGGATGAAAAACACGCGCAAAAAACAAGGCTTGCAAGGAATTTTCCTTGCAAGCCTTGTTTTTTGTTTAGATGCTAAAAAAATTAATAATCTTACAAAATTTTTCGTTTTTTTATGAAATTTTCACAAAAACGCTTGACTTTTGAAATTGGAACGAGTATAATACTCAAAGAACTATACAAAGGAAAGGGAATTTTATCATGCAGTGGAAAACGGATATTGAAGAAAATGTCAGAAGCGGCCTTGTGGAGTTGCTCATTCTGCAACTGCTGTCTGAAGAGGATATGTACGGTTACCAGATCAAGCAGGAGCTGCGTCGTCGCACCTCGGATACCTTCGTGATGAAGGAGGGCTCGCTGTACGGCCCGCTGTATCGTATGCACAGCCGCAACCTGATCTCCTCGCATAAGGAGCCTGCAGGCGAAAAGCGCATCCGCAACTATTATCACATTGAGCCGGCGGGCGAGGAGTATCTTGCTTTTGGTAAGAAGGAGATCGACCGTGTCTTCCGTGGCGTAAAAGAATTGATGAATTGGCAGAAGAAGCAAAAATAATGCCTTTCTGCTGTCTTGTACAAAAAACGCTGTGATATCACAGCGTTTTTTTGTATGCGCCGGGGGTTTTGCCGGTCTCACTCTTGAAAAGGCGGGCGAAATTGCGCATATCGAGGCCGACCGCCTCGGCTACGGCTGCAATGGACGTATCCGTTTCCTGCAGTAGGGTACAGGCCTTACGCACTCGCAGGGCAGAGAGATAGGCGTGCGGCGTGCTGCCTGTTTCTGCCTTGAACAAGGTCGAAAAATAGGCGCGCTCCAGCCCTACGCGTGCGGCAATATCGCCCACCGTAAGCGGGGTGTGATAGTGCGTTTCCATCAAGCCAAGGGCCTTTTGCACGCTGCTGTGTCCGCTTTGCTTGCTCTTGGCGGAGGCAAGACAGCCAAGAATCTCGTAAATGCAGGCGGTGCGTCGCCACTCAGTGCCCGCGCTGTCGTCCTTTCGCATCGTAAGCATTCGTTCTATGATGCGCAGAATGCCACCAAACGCTTCGCGCGGAGCAAAGGGACTTTCGGAGGTGATGCCGCCCTCCGCCAGGGCACGGGCAATCGGCTCGCCATCTATGGCGCACCACACGCCGCTGCGCACCTCGCTTGTGGTGTGTACCACTGTATCCCCCGGCAGCAGGAGAAAGCAATCACCCGCCGTGACGGGAAACTCCTTGCCGTTGACTACCACCGTGCCGCTGCCCTCTGTGCAGCACTCTACAATATAAATATCACGAATAACGGGGCCGTAGCGTACCCCTGCCGCGATCTGCCTGTCACGGTCACAGTAGTAAAGCGTCGGCTCTTGCCGTCGCTCGGCAATAAACTGCTCGTAGATCATGATTCCTCCCAAACAAATTGAAGAAAATAGCCAACAAATGCGTCTTGCAGATGACTCTGTAATCCCTTATAATAATATCATAAAACATGAAGGAGGTCAATATTTATGAAAAACAAATTGAATATTGCCGTCATCGGCTGCAGCGATATGGGTCGGCAGCATATGAAGGGCGTGATTGCCAAAGAGGAGGCTTGTCTTTATGCCGTGTGTGACACAGAAGAGAAGCGCCTGAATGCCTGCCGCGATGAGTTTTCCGTTCCCGTTGCCACGCAAGATTGGCGCATGCTGGTAACCGATCCTGTGCTGGACGCGGTGGTCATTGTCACCCCCGATAAGCTGCATACGGAAATGACGGTGGCCTTCCTGCATGCGGGGAAGGATGTGCTTTGCGAAAAGCCGATGGCCTTGACACTTGCAGAATGTGAAGAAATGATGCGCGCCGAACAGGAGAGTGGTCGCTGCCTGATGATCGGTCAGGTCTGCCGCTGTACCCCTGCCTTTATGATGGCCAAGGAGCTGGTGGATGCGGGACGCATTGGTGAGCTGTTCTTTGTAGAGAGTGAGTACGCGCACCACTATGAGCACGCGCGCGGCTATGGTGATTGGCGGGTAGATCCCGACCGCCACGCCGTCGTGGGCGGTGGCTGTCATCCTATTGATCTTCTGCGTTGGATCGCGGGCAACCCGGAGGAGGTCTATGCCTATGCTAACCATAAGAGCCTGACCGATTGGCCGGTGGACGATTGCACGGTTGCCATCTACCGTTTCCCGAATGGGGTAGCGGGCAAGGTATTTGTCTCGATCGGTTGCAAGCGGGATTATACCATGCGCTCGGTCTTTTATGGCACGCGCGGCACCATTATTTGCGATAACACCTCGCCAACGATTACCCTGTATGAGCATGATGAGGCAAACGGTAAGAGTGATTTTACCATTCCCGTGCAGCTGCCGGTGGAGGTCAACAATCATAATGTCGTGGCCGAGATCGACGTGTTTGTCAACGCCCTGCTTGCCGGTGAAAGCATGCCCGTTCCCTCTATGGAGGGGGCGGCAACCGTCGCCGTTGCCTGCGCGACGGTAGAGGCAGCCAAGATTGGTCAGCCTGTCAAAATTCGCTATCCGCAGGTATAAAGGAAAAGGGATTCCATATTGGAATCCCTTTTCCTTTATACGGTTGCCTCAGAGAAACTGTTTTCGCTCTTGATAGTTAGCCTGCGCGGCTCTGACAGCCCTCCCGGGCTGTCATTCACTCCCGCACTTGTTCAAGTCCTGTTCCCCTTATGTCAAAAGACAAAAAGGATGCTCAAAAGAACATCCTTTTTGTTTGGTGCGGGCAACAGGACTTGGCTCAGGACGGCGACGCAAAGCCGAGGTGAATTTCGGCTTTGCTCCGCCCTTCGGTCACGTGCGGCTCTGACAGCCCCCCGGGCTGTCATTCACTCCCGCACTTGTTCAAGTCCTGCCGCCCTTACGTCAAAAAAACAAAAAGGATGCTCTTTGAGCATCCTTTTTGTTTGGTGCAGTGAGTGATGATAAATCCGAACCAAATGCCTCTTCGATTTCGGCAAAGGTGATTGTTTTTGTGCCTTCCTTGTAGTTGAATGTAATGACCAAGTAATCGTCGAACAGATAGATCGCATTCACAAAGCTATCGATCAGACGGCGGCGGTGGTCAAGCTGTTTCATATTAAGCTTGCGGTACTTGATAAGATACGCGAGTATATCGTCTTTTGTAACCGTGGGTTTAGCAATTTCTTCTTTGAGAATCTGCACCGAGATCTCGCTCTTTTCGGCTTCGAGTTGCTCAAGACGTTGCTTGGTTGATGCGGTGAGAATTCCCGCTTGAATGGCGTTGACAAGATTGTCAATGCCTTTTTCTATTTCATCAAGCTGCTTGCGAAGAATCGGAAGTGTGCTGCTTTCGGCATTGAGCTTGTCGAT
>JAFTQX010000064.1 GCA_017462545.1 Clostridia bacterium | reverse complement strand
CGAGTTTGATAGGTCGCATGTGTAAGCGCAGTAATGCGTTCAGCTAAGCGATACTAATTGACCGAGGGCTTGAACTACTTCTTCGTAGTTCGCTTCATTTCGTTTCTTCTTCCCTTTATTCGGTTTTTTATGGGCATTTGTCACTTATATATAGATGGCCGGGATTATTCCCGCCTTTTTTATTTGTCTTTTGATGCAGACAGGAGGAGCCACCGTGAAACAGATACGCACCTTTGCCATCGCATCTACCTTTGTTGGCTGTTTTCTCGGCGCCGGGTTTGTCTCGGGGCAGGAGCTGTGGCAGTTTTTTGGTAGCTATGGCATCCCCGGATATTTCGGAATGCTGGTGTCAACCATTCTTTTCTTTCTCTTGGGTAGCTTGATCTTGTTGCTTGCGCATCACACGGGCATTGAGGAGATGGATAAGCTGCTCTTGCCGCGCGCGCCACATGGTGCACGTGCCGTTTGCGGTGTTGTTGCTGTCTTTTTTCAGTATGGCATTCTGATTGTCACCACCGCCGGCATCGGCGCGCTCTTTCATCAGCTGCTTGGTTTGCCCGAGACGGTCGGCCGCCTCCTGTTCTGCTTGGTTGTTTGCCTTGTTGCGTGTGCGGGCGTAGGTGGTATGCTACGCGTCTTTTCGGCCGTTGTGCCCGTTCTCACTGTGTTTTCTGTCGTCATCTGCGTGACGATTTTTTTCGCCTTTGGACAGAATGGCTTTGGTTTTACGCCGGCGGAGGCAGAGAACCCCCTGCTGGGTAATCCTTGGCTGTCTGCCGTGCTGTATGTTACATATAATCTCTTTTGCGCCATTGGCGTGTTGGCACCGCTCGGTCGTCGTGCAGCAAGCCGCCGCTCCATTCTCATTGGCATTGCCGGAGGAACGCTTATTCTGCCTTTGATCGGCATTTGTACGCTGCTTGTCTTTGCTGTTTTTCCGGAAAGCACAGCCGCTTCGCTGCCTATGCTGGATGCAGCCGGCAGATTGCACCCGCTGCCGCAGATGATCTACGCTGTTTTGCTTGCTTGCGCCATGTTTGGGACCTCGCTTTCCTCATTGGTTGGTGTGGTCAATTACTTCGGTCACAAATCGCCCTTGCTGCAAAAGTACCGCATTCCGCTGATTTTCCTGCTTGGCCTGGTCGCCTTCCTTTGCGGCATGGTTGGCTTTTCGGAGCTGATCGGCACGGTGTATCCGCTTTGCGGCTACGTTGGCATTGTTGCCATTTCGCTGATCGGCATACACGCCATTTCGCAGATCAAGAATAGGAAAAATAAACAATAATAAAAACCGCAGTATGCTTGGATACTGCGGTTTTGTTTCGCCTATGCCGAAAAGATTTCCCCCAAGGGGACTTCCTCGCGGCTTTGCCGCTCAGGGCGTTTCACCGTAGGCTCAGAATGACAGTAAAAAGAGGACGGAAAAACGTGTCAATTGCGTTTCCAGTAGTAATTGCGATAAGTAGAACGGAGATAGTTTGCCGCCTTGGTAGGAACATTCAAATCAGTTTCCGCAATTGCTGTACCACTGGCAGCGCTGGAAGACGATGCATACCACCACCCAGCCGGATTTTTAAATGTCACGCTTGATAGTCCGCATGACTGGAAAACACCGATACCAATGCTGGTAACATTATTTCCGATGGTGACGGAGGACAGGCATGTGCAATTGTAGAACGCCCAGTTACCAATGCTTGTTACGCTATCGGGGATGAAAATGCTTGTCAGGCTCGTGCAGCCGGCGAACGCATATTGACCAATGCTGGTAACGTTATTTCCGATGGTGATGATAGAAAGGTTTTTACAGTAGTAAAACGCATAGTCACCAATAGTGGTGACACTATCGGGGATGATGATGCTTGGCAGATTCGTGCAGTCGTTGAACGCCCCCCGACCAATGGTGGTGACGACATATCCGTCAATTTCAGTTGGGATGTTGATCTCCGAACCGACGATGCAGGTGCCAGGTCCATTGATGGTGCAGGTAGTGCCGTCTGCATTGACGGTGTAGGCTAATTTAGGAGGAGTGCGTGTCAAATCGCAATTTTTGTATGTCGAACGCAGATATGTAGCTGCCGTGGCGGCGTTTTTTAGATCGTCCTCGGCTAACGCTGTGCGTTTCGTTGGAGTTGCGTGAGACGCATACCACCATCCTGCGGGAGTTTCAAATGTCACACTCATCAAATTCGTGCAGTCCCGAAATGCACAGTGACCAATGCTTGTCACGCTATCGGGAATGGTGATGCTAGCAAGGCTCGTGCAGCCGGAGAATGCAAAGCCATTAATGCTTGCGACGCTATCGGGGATGGTGATGCTAGCAAGGCTCGTACAGCTGGAAAATGCACTGTCACCAATACTAGTAACGCTATTAGGTAGGGTGACGGATGTCAAGTCAGTGCAGTTGTAGAATGCATAAGAACCGATTGTTGTTGTGCCAGTAGATACATATACACTTGTAAGCATGGTACATTCTTTGAAAGCGTTATCTCCAATAGCAGTAACAACGTAGCCATCAATTTTGACAGGAATAATTAACTTCGTATCCTCACAAGTGCCGATGCCGGTAATCGTGCAGGTTGTTCCATCAGTATTTACCTCGTAAGTTAAACCTGTAGAAACTGTTCGCTTCCAGCAGTAATTGCAATAAGTCGAACGCAGATATGTAGCTGCCTTGATGGTATCTTTCAGATCAGCCTCGGCAAACTCCGTGCCGCTAGTAGCATAAAAAGAGGATGTATACCACCACCGGGCTGGGGGATTAAAGGTCACATTTGTCAATTTTGAGCAGCCCTCGAACGCATGGAAAGCGATACTTGTCACGCTATCGGGGATGGGAATAGAGGTCAGACTTGTGCAGTTATAGAACGCAGAGCCACCGATGCTTGTCACATTGTTTCCGATGGTGACGGAGGACAGGTTTGTGCAACCGTGGAACGCCCAGTTACCAATGCTTGTTACGCTATCGGGGATGGTAATAGAGGTCAGACTTGTGCAGGCGCAGAATGACAGGTCACCGAGACTGGTAACACTATCAGGGATGGTTATGGATTCGAGACTCGTGCAGCCGTAGAATGTATAGTCACCAATGCTTGTCACGACATTCCCGATCGTGATGGAGGTCAGGTTCGTGCAGTCGTAGAACGCCCAGCCACCAATGCTTGTCACACTATCAGGGATAGTGATGCTTGTCAGGCTCGTGCAGCCGGCGAAAGCAGATTCGCCAATACTTGTCACGCTATCAGGGATAGTGATGCTGGTAAGGCTAGCGCAGCCGCAGAACGCCCAGCCACCAATGCTTGTCACGCTACCATCTAATGGAATAATACTATTTTTGCAACCAATTATTAATTCTTTTGTTGCTTTTTTGATAATACAATTCCCGATGCTGTGATATATGGTATTTCCAGATAATACTGTTATGTTTTCGAGGTTTGTGCAGCCGGAGAATACTTGTTGGTCAATACTTGTCACGCTATCAGGGATGGTTATGGATTTGAGGCTCGTGCAGTTGTAGAACGCCAAGGCATCAATGCTCGTTACCGGCAACCCGTTATATGTTGCAGGAATGACAATATCTGTGTCTTGACATGTACCAATGCCACTGACGGTGTAGGAAACAACATTACCATCTGCATCGGTATTTTCGGTATAAGCGAGCCCCTCGCTGTATGTAACAGTAGGAATATAAATCGCCGTGTAGATTTCATTCGCAGTGGCGGTTACGGTGCAAGTAACCTCTGTGCCTACTTGTTCGCTCATGCTATTCTCCCAATGCGAGAAGACCTGTCCATCTGGTGCCGGAGCGGCCGTTATGGTAACCTCGGTGCCTTGATAGATCAACCCGCTTGTAAATCCATCGGCCAATGTACCATTGACCACGGTGATATCGTACCAATCGATGGTATCGGTCGTTTTGTTATAGACCGGTGTTGTTGCTTTGTAATTAAATAGCTTTTGCGCGGTGGCACCGTAGGCCAGCATGTCCTGCATCAGCTCTTGCAGTACATCGTCAGCGTTGTCATCATGGATGGTATCATAGGCATAGCGCAGTACGCTATACTTGACCGTCTCGCTTTCGTAGCGATCTTCTCCTACTGTCACACAAGCGCGCACGTAGATATCGTCGCCCATTTCTTTGGCGGCAATGTTCTTGTAGTCAAAGATGATGGACTCCTCGCCCTCGATCGTATCGGTATAGGCGGGCAGGACCGTCTCGTCCTGTGTGCCGTAGGCATAGCCGTTTGTGTCTGCCTCACGCCAAACGAGCAGGCGTACGTCATCCTCTACCACGTTCTTGGCAGAAACGGCGTACTTGATATAAACAGAATCGCTATACGAAAGGTTTGTGTAATCAATGCTCAGGGCGGGCGTGGTGCTTTCTGCGGCCACGCTGACTGTGAATAGGCAACCAATGCAAAGCATGAGTAGCAGGGCTGCCATGAAAAGCTTCTTTTTCATGTTTTTCTCCTTTACATATCAAAAATGTCGAGGCGCAAAGAATTGCCGGTTGGTCGCCATAGGCTTTCGTTGTCATCACTGCCGGGCGAGATCATCACGACATCGGCAGCTTCAAATGCGGTGATGACCAAGTGGGGTGGGGAATAGGTTGCTTTTGCGGGGTCTTGCATGGTTGTCCTCCTTAAAAAATAAAAATGCGCCTACCGTAGTAAGCGCATAAAAAACGCAAACTCCGATAGTCGCCAAACTAGTCTATCATGAAGTGTGTTTACATCCTCACATAGTTGGAATTTGCGTTTTTATCAAATTCAATATGTAAGGACGACGAAAAAAGGGTATAGTTACCCCACGGGAAAACACACCTTCAAAAAACATTATTCAACTAGTTTGGCAATGTTAGTATAGCACAAAAGAGAAGGTCTGTCAATAGTCCGGGGATAAAATCCCGCGTGTGCCTTGGCACACGCGGGGCTTTTCGTTATACCTGACAGGCCGCGCAGAAGGTGTTGTACTTCGTCTTTTCCTGCTGCAGCTTCTGATCCTCGGCCTTTTCGGTCGGGTACCAGCCGCGGCTGTTCATTTCTGTCCACACCTCGGTCTGCATGGCGTGGGTGTCGTTTAAGAGGCTCATCATTGCTTGGTGCACCTCCGGCGTGCCTGCTTCGGTGGCGTAGGTGTTGTAGGCACTACAGAGAAACTTCTCGGCTGTCAGCATGTCGGTCATCATGTCCTTGTCGGACAGCTTTGTGCAAGTGTTGTTCATGTCCATGTCTGTTTCCTCCTTACTTCAACTGGGCATACAGCGTTTCAAAATGCTGCTGGTGCTTTTTTGCCATCTGCTCATACTTGTTTTTCAGCGCGGTGTCGGTGGTTTGATTGGCGTAGCTCTCGTACTTGTTGATAATTAACTGCTCGGCGCCAAGGAGGTCAGACAGGGAAGAAAGCTCTTTACATGTGATCTGTGCCATGGGTTTTCTCCTTTATATATATTTTTGCATACGCTTGACGTTATCCTGCTCAAAGTCGATCACGCGCTGGCAGACGGTGACTGCTTCCTCGGTGCCCTTGTGCTCCTCCAGGCGGTTCATGGTGCGCTGTAGCTCCATAATGCTCGCGTTTGAGGCATGGATCATCAGCTCGGCAATATGCTCACGCGAGGTGTTGAACATGGTGTTGACCATCATCCCAAGGCGGGTGGGGATCGCGCCGATCGGGGATTTCTTTTCCGCCTTTTGGTTTGCGGCGGTCAGCTGCTCCTTTGCCATGTGGGAAAAATGACGGTAGCCCTCCATGTGCAGGGCCATATCGTGTCGCAGCTTTTCATCCTGCACCTTGGGGAGGAGGTCTGTCACGGCACCGTAGCCGCTGTCGGCCTTTTTGTACAGCATTTTGTAAAATTCCAGTTCGTTCATGTGCTTCGCCTTTCGCTCTTGATGTCTTCAGTATGGTCAGTGGCGCAAAAACTTATACAGGCGTATTGATTTTTTTTCCATTTTGTGCTACAATGATGTGTAAATTCGGATCACATCGGCATATCATGAAGGGGGAGAGCGCATTGCATCGGCAGCATTTGGAAAAAGCAGTTTTGTGCGCCCTGTTCGCAGCACTTTGCTGTCTTGCGACGGTCGTTATACAGGTTCCTGCGCCACTTGTGGGCTATTTGAATTTGGGAGATTGTGTTGTTTTGACCGGCGCATTTCTTCTCGGTCCGCTTTACGGTGCGCTGGCTGCCGGTATCGGATCGGCACTTGCCGATCTGCTCAGCGGCTTTGTGCAGTATGTGCCTGCTACCTTTGTCATCAAGGGATTGGTTGCGCTGGTTGCGGGGGTGCTGTTTGCTTTGCTCCGCCGTCACCTGCGTGTACCCGCCTTTCTCTCTCGGTTGTTTGCCGGATTGCTTGGCGAGAGTGTGATGGTTCTTGGCTATTTTACCTATGAGGCATGGCTGCTCGGGTACGGTGCGGCAGCATTGTCCGGCATGCCCTTGAATGTGGTGCAGGCTGCGCTTGGCATTGTTGTTTCTATGGTGCTAACTTCGCTTCTTTTGAAAATTCCCGGTATAGCGCGTTTGCTATCGGGACGAAAGGAATAGGTGAGATTGATGTTTCGCAAGATCAACCCGGAGCAATTGAATGATAACCCCTTTGCCCTGATCGGTAAAGACTGGATGCTGCTGACTGCCACCAAGCCGGATGGCAGCTTTAACCAGATGACGGCCTCTTGGGGCGGCCTTGGCATTTTGTGGGGCAAGCCCGTTTGCTTTTGCTTTATCCGCCCACAGCGGTATACACACGAATTCAGCGAGGAGGGCGACCGCCTGACCGCTACCTTCTTTTCGGAGGAGTATCGCCGCGCATTGGCGCTTTGCGGTCGCAAGAGCGGCAGGGAGCTGGATAAAGTGAAGGAATGCGGGCTGACGCCCGTGCGTACCGAGAGCGGGGCTGTGTATTATGAAGAGGCGCGGCTGGTGCTTTGCTGTCGTAAGCTGTATGCTGATCAACTGAAGGAGGATTGCTTTGTTGATCGTGCCATGCTGGAAAACTACCCTGCAAAGGATTACCACGCCGTTTACGTATATGAAATTGAGGAGGTCCTGATCGCGGATTAAGACCGAAAGGAAAAACCATGGCAGAAAAGGAAAAAACAAGAAAACTGATTGCAGAAAATCGCAAGGCGCGGCATGACTATTTTGTGATCGAGACCTACGAGGCCGGCATTGAGCTGTACGGCACCGAGGTCAAATCGCTCCGGCGCGGTACGGTCAATCTAAAGGATTCTTATTGTACGATTGAGGAGGGCGAGCTGTTTGCCCTTGGCATTCATATCAGCCCATACGAGCAGGGGAATATCTTTAACCGTGACCCGCTGCGTGAAAAAAAGCTGCTGATGCACAAGCGCGAGATCTTAAAGCTGATGGGGCTTGTTTCACGAGAGGGCTATACGCTGGTGCCCCTGTCACTCTATTTCTCCGGCTCGCATGTCAAGGTTGCCCTTGGTCTGTGTAAGGGTAAAAAGAACTACGACAAGCGAGACAGCGATGCCGAGCGTAGTGCCAATCGTCAGATCGAGCGCGTCACAAAAGGTGACCGATCGGATTTTTGAGAAAATAAAAAAGCCGCTTTGCGGCTTTTTTATTTTCGGCGTGAGCAGAGAGAATGCAGGTGCCCATTGCTCTTTTTGAAAAAAATTTTTGTTTTTTTCTGGAAAAACCTTGCAATCTGCAAAGAGATACGATACAATGAATATAACCTGTAAAGGAGAAGCCAACAGAGCGAAAAATTGTACATGCCGCGGCTATGCCGCTACTTGCTGTTTTTTGTACTGGGGCTTTTTTGTTAAGGTATCAATTTGAAAAAAGCAAAAGGAGACAACCGTATGAAGTATGTAGTAACCAAATACGGCATCGTAGGCGACGGTAAGACCTCAAACAGCGAGGCGCTGTCTAAGCTCATCAATGAAGCACAGGATGGCAGTACCATCTTCTTCCCGGCCGGTGTGTATTATACCGACAAGTGCATTCATGTCAACGGCAAGAAAAAACTCACCATCGAGGGTGAGGATGCCACCATCATGACGCACTTTGGCCCTTGCGGCGATCCGAAGGAAAATAATAATATGTTCGCCTTCAACGGCTGTGATGATCTTGTGATCCGCGATTTCATCTTCACCACCGATAACCCCATCGGTTGGTCCGGCGTTGTTACGGCTGTCAATCAAGAGAAGATGTATTACGAGGTGCGTATTTACAGCCAGTTTGAGGTAACCGGTCTTGAGCACCCCGTAGCGCTTAACTCCTGCGATAAGGATGGCACGCCCGACTATATGTTCAATGGTGGCAAGTGGCGCGAGGCTACTACCGTAACCGTAGACGGCAAGGAGGTTACGCGTTATGCCGGTTATGATTATGAGGTCATTGGCGATCATCTCCTCCGTTTCTTTGTGGCAGATAGCCATGTAAACGACCTGAAGAGACTGAAGGTTGGTGAGCAGGTTTGCTATCGCTTTATTGTATACGGCAACTCGCACCTGAACTTCTCCAACTGTAACCGCGTGCTTCTCAAGAATATTGAGAACTACCGTTGTAGCAGCATGGGTACCGTTATTTCGCCCCGTTGCTCGGATTTCACCTTTGACCACTATAACATCGAGGTAAAGCCCGGCTCGCAGGAGCTGTACGCCGCCAACGCCGATGGTATTCACATCCTCGGTCTGACCGGCACGTTGCGCTTTAAGCATTGTAAGTTCAATGGCCTCGGTGATGACGTGCTGAACATTCACGGCACAGCCGGTGAGATTACCGCCATCAACGAGGATGGTAGCATGAAGCTGGAGCACCGCCATCGCAATGGCTTCTCGCCTCTGCAAAAGAACTGGGCGATCCCCGGTGACGTGGTGCAGGTTTACGATGCGAAGACCTTTGCCCCCAAGGGCACCTTTACGGTTGGCACCTATGAGGATGGCGTGACCACCATCACCGCCTCTACCGGTACCATTGAGGTGGGTGACGCGCTGGCAAATACCGTATATTACGCCGCTACCCATATCTCGGATTGTATCATCAAAAACACCCGTGCGCGCGCACTCCTGCTGCAGACGCACAATATCACGGTTGAGGATTGCTACTTCTTCGGCCTTTCGCTGCCCGGTCTGCTCCTCTCACCCGATATCCGTTTCTGGTACGAGGTAGGCCCGACCTCGCACACCCTCATTCAGAACAACGTATTCGAGAAGTGTGCCATCATCAAGGCTCGTCAGAACCGTGGTGCCATCTCGGTGCTCTGTGCACATGATACCGACCCGAACGAGCTGAACAAGGCAGGCGTGCATGAGGATATCAAGATCCTGAACAACGTCTTCCGCGGCACGGGCAACAGCGCGATCTACATCTCGGCTACCGATGGGGTAGAGGTGCGCGGCAACCTGTTTGAAAATTGCTGTAATAACCGCTACAATCCTCGCGCCTATGATGTGCGCCACGATATCGTCACCTTCCAGTGTGACCATATCACCATTGCGGATAACCGTACTACCCAAAAGGAAAAGAACCTGTTCTACGCGATCCGCAGCAAGAACATCACCAAGCAATAATCTGAAAGGGAAATACTATGGTATATCAGGTAAAGGACTATGGTCTGATTGCTGACGGTATTACCTGCAACAGCGCCGCTTTTGCGGCGCTTCTTGCTACCGTTGGAGATGACGCAGAAATCGTTTTTCCCGCCGGGCGGTATTTGTTTACCAAGCAGGTAACGATACAGGATAAAAAACGTCTGACCTTGCGTGGCGAGGCGGGCGCTGTCCTCCTCTCGCATTTCACGCCTTGGGAGGATCCCGCAGATAATAATACCATGTTCCACTTTAACCGCGTGGAGGATGTCAATATTCTCAATTTCACCGTTACCACCGACAATCCCATCGGTTGGGCGGGTGTGGTGACCGCGGTAAACTGTGAAGAGCATTATTATGATGTACGCATTTATGATGAGTTTCCCGTAACCGGACTAGAGCACCCTGTCGCTCTCAATTCCTGTGATGCGGACGGCACGCCCGACTATATTTTTAATGGTGGCAAATGGCTGGATGAGAAAAAGGTCGTGATCGATGGCAAGGAGCACACTCGCCTGCGCAGCATGGATTACGATGTCATCGGCGATCACCTGGTTCGCTTTTATGTGCCGGCAGAGGCCAATCTTTCCGTTTTGCCCGTCGGCGAGCAGATGTGTTACCGTTTTCTTGTATACGGCTGTAACGATTTCCTGTTCTTCAACGCGGACCGAGTTCTGTTGAAGGATATTGAGATTGAGCGCTCCTCCAGCTGTGGCGCGTGGATCGGTCCGCGCAGCTCGGATTTCACCTTTGATAACTTCAATATCCGTCTCAGCAAGGAAACCAAGGCTCTCTATGCCGGCAATGCGGATGGCATTCATATCGCAGGCCTGACGGGATATCTGCATATGTATAACTGCCACTTCAACGGCTTGGGTGACGATACACTCAATATTCACGGTCAAGCGGGCGAGATCACCGCTATCCGCGAGGATGGCAGCATGAAGCTTGAGCACCGTTATCGCAAGGGGCTGATGCCGCTGCGCGATCAATGGGCAAGGGAAGGGGATGTCATTCAGGTCTACGATTCCGAGACCTTTGTCCGCAAGGGCACTTTCACCATTGGCAGCTATGCAGATGGCGAGGTGACCATCACCGCATCCACCGGCAGCTTTGCCGTGGGGGATGCGATCGCCAACACCGCCTTCTTTGCCGCCGCGCATCTGCGCGGCTGTGAGGCAAAAAACACCCGCGCGCGCGGTTTCCTGCTGCAAACCAACAACATCCTGGTCGAGGATTGCCACGTTTGGGGGATGTCGCTGCCCTCCATCATTATCTCGCCCGATATCAAGGTGTGGTACGAGGTCGGCCCGTCCGAAAATGTCATTATTCGCAACAATGTGTTTGAAAAGTGCGCCTTTATCAAGAGCGCGGCAAACCTGGGCGCCATCGTGCTGAAGGGCTGCCACGATGCAGGGGCGGATGATTATCCCGCAGGCGTTCACCGCAATATTCAAATTTATGGCAATACCTTCCGCGGCATGGGCAACAGCGGTATCTATGTCTCGGCCGCTGACGGCGTGAAGATTGAGGATAACACCTTTGAGAATTGCAGCATTGATCGCTTCAACCGTCGCAAAAAGAGTCCGCGCTACGACATCGTGACACGTAACTGTGATAACGTGACCGTGCGTGGCAACAAAACCACCAAGGAAAGCCGCTATCTCTTCTACCCGAAGGGGTGCAAGAATATCTCCGAGAACTAAACAAAACAAAAGAGCGGTGCTGCGGCATCGCTCTTTTTTGCAAGAAAAAATATGAAACTTGCAAAAAGCTCTTTACAAACGGGAATAATTGTGGTAATATAAGAGTATATTTTCAAGGGGAGGGATGCTTTTATGCGTTTGCAAATTCCAAAAGGATATCGCTCGCTGCTCACGCTGCGCCAGACCGAGCAGGCGATCAAAAAGGTCAAGGACTTTTTTGAGCGCGATTTGGCCATCGCGTTGAATCTCACGCGTGTGTCTGCGCCTGTGTTTGTAGATAGCACCAGCGGTCTGAATGACGATCTCAACGGTGTAGAGCGTCCCGTCAATTTTGATATTGCAACAGGTGAACGGCTGGAGATCGTGCACTCGCTTGCCAAATGGAAGCGTGCTGCCCTCAAGACCTACGGCTTTGAGGTTGGGGAAGGGCTGTATACCGATATGAACGCCATCCGCCGCGACGAGGAGCTTGATAACATCCATTCCATGTATGTTGACCAGTGGGACTGGGAGGTCATTCTCGAAAAAAAGGACCGCACCCGTGAGGTTCTGCATGAGGCAGTGCGCAGCATTTACGCCGCCCTTCGCCATACCGAAAACTATATCGTGAAGGAATACAGCTTTATCGACAAGCTGCTGCCAAAAGAGATCACCTTCGTTACGACCCAAGAGCTGGAGGATGAATTCCCGGAGCTGACCTCCAAAGAGAGGGAATATCAGGCCGCCCGCCGTTATGGTGCGGTCTTCTTGGAGGGGATCGGTGGCGCACTGAAAAGCGGCAAGAGCCACGACGGCCGCGCCCCCGACTATGATGATTGGTCGCTCAACGGCGATATCATCGTCTACTATCCTGTCCTCGATATCGCGCTTGAGCTTTCCTCCATGGGCATCCGCGTCGATGAGGAGGCCATGCGCCGCCAGCTTGCCATTCGCGGCTGTGAGGAGCGCGCCAAGCTGCCCTTCCACCGTGCTCTGCTGGCGGGTGAGCTGCCCTATACCATCGGTGGTGGTATCGGCCAGTCTCGCCTCTGTATGTTCTTTTTGCGCAAGGCGCACATTGGTGAGGTGCAGTCCTCCTTCTGGACACCGGACATGCACAAGGCCTGCGCCGAAAACGGCATCAATCTGTTGTAAAATCAAGATACCGCCTGTGCCCCTCATGCAACAGGGGCGCAGGCGGTGTTTTTTGAAGTCGCAGAGGAAAAATTTTCCTCTGATTTGTTGAAGAATGTCACAAACTGTGCTATAATATACAGAAAAAGCTAAAAATGGAGAAATTGATGTATAGACGTTACATACAGCAGAATGTATATGACGCGTTGCAGGAACGCTTTCACTATCTGTTTCAAGAGTTTGATAACATCTTTGTCTCCTTCTCCGGGGGCAAGGATAGCGGCCTTCTGCTGAATTTGATGGTTGACTTCCAACAAAAATATTATCCTCAAAAGATGGTCGGTGTTTACCACCAGGATTTTGAGGCACAGTATTCCACTACCACCGCATATGTGGAGCGCACCTTCAAGCGGCTGGAGGGGAAGGCCGAGCTGTATTGGGTATGCCTGCCCATGGCCACCCGCACAGCCTTGAGTAATTACGAAATGTATTGGTACCCCTGGGATGATACCAAGGAGGAGCTGTGGGTGCGTCCTATGCCCAAGCATCCGTATGTGATTCATCTTCAAAACAACCCGATCACGACCTATCGCTACCGCATGCATCAAGAGGATCTTGCGCGGCAGTTCTGCCGCTGGTATCGCATTTCACACGGCGGCGGCAAGACCGTTTGCCTGCTCGGCACGCGAGCAGAGGAGTCGCTCAATCGATATAGTGCGATCGTCAACAAAAAGTATGGCTATGGGGGGCATGCATGGATCAGCCAACAATTCAAGAATGTTTGGACGGCCTCGCCGCTGTATGATTGGACGCAAAGTGATGTGTGGCATGCCAACTTCCGGTTTCATTACGATTATAATCGCCTTTATGACCTCTATTATATGGCAGGTGTTAAAGTAACCGATATGCGCGTGGCCTCTCCCTTTAACGACCAAGCCAAGGAAAGTCTGAACCTGTATCGCATTCTTGACCCCGCCATGTGGACAAAGCTGGTCGGCCGTGTGCGCGGTGCCAACTTTGGTGCCATCTACGGCAAGACCAAGGCTATGGGCTACCGCAATCTTGTGTTGCCCGAGGGGCACACATGGGAGTCTTATACCAAGTTCTTGCTTTCAACCCTGCCCGCCCGACTGCGAAGCAATTATGTGCGCAAGTTCAAAACCTCCATCAAGTTCTGGCATACGACCGGCGGTGGTCTTGAGGATCGGGTGATTGACGAGCTGCGTGAGCGCGGCTATGACATTCGCCTCAATGGTGTATCCAACTACACCGTTATGAAATACCGTCGTGTCATCTTTGTCGGTAAGATTCCCGATCATACCGATGATATCAAATCCTCCAAGGATATTCCCAGCTGGAAACGCATGTGCTACTGCATCCTAAAAAACGACCACACCTGCCGCTTTATGGGCTTTGGTCTTTCTCGTGAGCAGCAGCGGCGTGCGGATGTGCTGGCTAAAAAATACAGCAAAGTGGGTGAAGCCAATGACCTATAAAAGCCCGGTATATCAGGTAATCGCCGTGCCGATTGAAAAAATTATCCCCAACACCTATAATCCCAACGCCGTAGCTCCTCCGGAAATGAAGCTGCTGTATGACAGCATCAAGGAGGATGGCTACACCATGCCCATCGTCTGCTATTACGTCAAAAGCAAGGACGTATATGTGATCGTGGATGGCTTTCACCGTTACCGCGTGATGCTCGATCATCCGGATATCTATCTCCGTGAGGACGGCAAGTTGCCCGTCAGCGTTATTGATAAACCCATCGAGCATCGCATGGCAAGCACCATTCGGCACAACCGTGCCCGCGGCTCGCATGATGTCGATCTGATGAGCAATATCATCAAGGAGCTGCATGAGCTTGGTCGTTCGGACGCGTGGATCTCCAAGCATCTTGGCATGGATAAGGATGAGATCCTGCGTCTCAAGCAGATCACAGGGCTCGCCTCTCTTTTCAAGGATATCCAGTTTGGGCAGGCATGGGTGCCGGATGTGGATGAATTTGATCTGGATGAGGACATTGCCGTTCCCGCCATCGCCGAGGAAGAGAATACGGAAGAGGATCGCGTGCTGCTGGAGGTGTGACCTTCGCCGCTCACATCCCCGCGTAGCGGGATTTCATCCACCGTAGGTGGATTTCTTCCGCCAACGGCGGATTTCGTTGAAAAAAGCCAAGTCATACGACTTGGCTTTTTTCTTGGCGTGCCTGACAGGAGTTCGTCTCGGCACGGAGACAATGCCGCCCACGTCATTCTGAGCGAAATGTCCCTCACGAGATCCTGCCACCTAACGGTGGCACCCTGCGGGTTCGGCTACGGGCTACGCCCTTCGCTCAGGATGACAGCGTGAGGGACATGCAGTCGAACTTTCGCCCCATGAGATCCTGCCACCTAGCGGTGGCACCCTGCGGGTTCGGCTGCGGGTTACGCCCTTTGCTCAGGATGACGACATGGGGCGAAAGCGCGAGGCGCAGCCGTAGCGGAATCTCGGGCGGCTATTCTCGGGGGTGGATTCTTTCGCGCCTGACAGGAGTCCGTCTCGGCACAACGACGCAAAGCCGAGAAAATTTCGGCTTTGCTATGTGCCTCGGTCACGCGCGGCTCTGACAGCCCACCGGGCTGTCATTCACTCCCGCGCTTGTTCGAATCCTGCAAACGCGCCAATAAAATAAAAAACAGAACGGTAAAACCGTTCTGTTTTTTGTGGCGCGCCTGACAGGAGTTCGTCTCGGCACAACGACGCAAAGCCGAGAAAATTTCGGCTTTGCTATGTGCCTCAGGCACGCGCGGCTCTGACAGCCCACCGGGCTGTCATTCACTACCGCGCTTGTTCGAATCCTGCAAACGCGCCAATAAAATAAAAAACAGAACGGTAAAACGTTCTGGTTTTTGTGGCGCGCCTGACAGGATTCGAACCTACGACCTACCGGTTCGTAGCCGGGCACTCTATCCGCTGAGCTACAGGCGCATATGGAGCGGGTGATGGGAATCGAACCCACGCGACCAGCTTGGAAGGCTGGAATTCTACCATTGAACTACACCCGCGAGTTGTCCTCTCCCGTTCGACCTCTATATCATACCACAAGCTTTCCGTTTTGTCAAGACGTTTTTTCAAAAATTCGCAAATTTTTCTTGCGCTTCCTCGTCTTTTATGATACAATAGGGAAGAGAAAAGAAAAAAGGAGACCGCCCATGCTCGCACGCCTGATTCCTGATCGGCATCTTGCCACCTACCGTGATGTCACGCCTGCGCTTCTTGCTGCAGATGGCATCCGTGCGCTGCTGCTTGATATCGACAATACGCTTGCCCCCTACGAGGTAGCCGAGCCGGATGACGAGCTGCGTGCCTGGTTTGCCGCGCTGGCCAAGGCCGGTGTGCGTGTGGCCCTTGTCTCCAACAACCACCCCGAGCGGGTAGCGCTGTTTAACCGCACGCTTGGTCTGCCTGCCTATCCCGATGCGCATAAGCCCCTGCGCCGTACCGTGCGCCGCGCGCTTGACGAGCTTGGCGTGCCGCCCGCCGAGGCGGCCTTCATGGGTGACCAGCTGTTTACCGACGTGCTTGCCGGTAAAAATCTCGGCATGCGTGCCTATACCGTCCCCCCCATCCGCGATAAGCGCGACCTGTTTACCCGCTTCAAGCGCCTGTTAGAGCGCCCCTTTATGCGTGCCTACCGTCGGCGCGAGAGCAAGAAAAACAAGGAGAATCAAGCATGATCATACATGAAAACGGAAAGCCGCTGTTTGGCCCCGGCGGCAACAGCGAGGAATTTTATAAGGCAGGGAAGAAGTCCACCAAGGACGCCCCCGCCTGGGTGATGGCAACCGGGCTGGATGCCTATGAATATGAGGCGGGCAACGGTATTGCCGCAAGCGAGGAAACGCTGCGTTCCATCGGCGCGGCGGCCAAGGTGGCAGGTGTGCATATGTCCTTTCACACGCCCTATTTTATTTCGCTTTCGGGCGTGGAGATCGAAAAACGCCTCAAAAGCATCGTCTATATCCGCGATAGTCTGTGGGCGGCTGATCTGCTCGGCGCCAAGACCATTGTGGTGCATACCGGCAGCGCTGCCAAGATCACCAGAGAAGAGGCCATGCGCCTGGCGGCCGATACGCTTTTGCGCCTGATGGATTCCATTGGGGGTACCGAGATCGCCATCGGACTTGAGACGATGGGCAAAAAGAACCAGCTTGGCACGCTGGAGGAGGTTATCACGCTTTGTAAGCTGGATCCTCACTTTGTGCCGGTGGTAGACTTTGGTCACCTCAACGCCCGCGAGTGCGGCGGCGTGTTTAATACCGCAGACGATTATACCCGCGTCTTTGACGCGATCGGCAGCACGCTCGGCGATGCGGTTGCCCGCAATCTCCATTGCCATTTTTCCAAGATCGAGTGGACAGCGGCAGGGGAGAAAAAGCATCTGACCTTTGCCGATGAGGTCTACGGCCCGGATTTTGAGCCGCTTGCCACGGCCATTGCGCGGGACAGGCTGACCCCGTGCATCATTTCCGAGTCGGCTGGTACCCAGTCGGAAGATGCCCGTGCCATGAAAAATGCATGGCTGCAGGCAGCAGGACTTTAAAAAATTGATAAAAAGACGAAAAAATCAAGAAATTTTGCTTTTGCTATTGCAAAAGCGGGAGTTTTGTAGTACAATATATGTGTTAAATTGGTGTTGCTCGGGTAGCACCGCATTGGGAGAGCCATTTGCGCGGTAGACAAATGGGGTGACTCTTTCGACTATATTATTTTATCTGCCGCGACAGGTGCTAATTATGGTAGTAGCAGGCGATTTTAAGAATGGCGTGACCTTCGAGATGGATGGTCAGGTTATGCAGGTTATCGAGTTCCAGCATGTAAAGCCGGGTAAGGGTGCGGCCTTCGTTCGTACCAAGATGAAGAATGTCATCACCGGTGCTGTAACCGAGCGTACCTTCAACCCCACCGAGAAGTTTGAGAACGCGTATATCGAGAGAAAGGAAATGCAGTATTCCTATGATGATGGTGACCTCTACCACTTCATGGATACCGAGACCTGGGAGGAGACCCTCATCGCTCACGATAAGGTTGGCGACAACTTCCGTTTCGTAAAGGAAGAGATGCTCTGCAAGATCATCTCCTACAAGGGCAACGTGTTCGGCGTAGAGCCCCCCACATTTGTAGAGCTTGAGGTTTCGGATACCGAGCCCGGCGTTCGTGGCGATACCGCTACCAACGTTACCAAGGTTGCCACGCTGGAGACCGGCGCACAGATCCGCGTTCCGATCTTTATCAACAACGGCGATGTAATCAAGGTTGATACCCGCGTAGGCGAGTATCTCTCCCGCGCATAAGCGCACCAATATTCTGTTCGGCCTCGCGCCGGGAAGGAGTTATGATATGATGACTTTGACCGAAAACGCTGCTTACCTCAAGGGGTTGGCAGAGGGACTTAACGTAGATGAAAGCAAGCCTGAGGGGAAGCTGATTACCAAGATGCTCGCCCTGATCTCTGATATGGCTGACAGCATCAGCGATTTGGAGGATGAGTGCGAGGAGCTTCGCGGCTACATTGAGGAGATCGATGATGACCTTGCCGCTGTAGAGGATGACCTCTATGAGGATGAGGACGAAGACGAGGATGATGAGGAGGATGATGAGGACGAGGAGACCGATTTTTATGAGGTCACCTGCCCGAACTGCGGCGAAGCCGTTTGCTTTGACGACTCTCTCGATCCCGAAAATCTGATCTGCCCCGCCTGCGGCGAGACCTTTGATTGCACTTGCGATGGCGAGTGCGAGTCCTGCGAAGGCTGCGACTGCGAAGAATAATCATAAAAAGAGCGGCTTTGCCGCTCTTTTTTGCAAAGAAAGGGAAATGAAAAATGAAAACATATTCCTATAAGGATGCTCCTCTTGCCGTGTTTGGCGTGCCGTTTTTTCACAAAAATCTGAATTTTCAGCGTGTGCCACCCGCGCTGCGCGAAACGCTTGGCGGCGATATGGAAAGACTTGGCAGTCGTTGCCCAGGTGCGCGCATTGGTTTCCGCACCAACGCCTCTGAATTTTCCGTCAAGCTGACATTCAAAAAACTCACCTTGGATATCGGCATGAGCTTATTTGCAGGCCAGTCGATTCAAGTGATGGTTGGCGAACGCAAGACTTCCCGTTTGATCGGTTTGGTGGATCCGCCTAACTATGAGACCACCACGATTGAAAAGACCTTCAAAAAGAGTGGCGAGATGGAGGAGGTTACGCTTTGGTTGCCTCGCAACGATGAGGTAATAGACGTTACAGTAACGATGGCGGATGATGCATTGATTGAGCCTCCTACGCCGTATGCGTGTGGGAAAACGCTCTTTTACGGCTCTTCTATTACGGAAGGCGGCTGCTGCTGTAACGTTACCAATAACTACGTCGCCCTGCTTTCCCGCTGGCTGGATATGGATTTTTACAATTTCGGCTTTTCGGGCAATGCCAGAGGGCAGCTGGAAATGGCAGATTACATCAATAGTCTGACAGATGTCAATATGATCGTCATGGATTACGACCATAACGCCCCGAATGCCGAGCATCTGCAGAACACGCACGAGCTATTTTTCAAGCGTCTGCGTGAAAAGCACCCCACCATGCCGATCTTGATGCTTTCTCGCCCGGATTTTGAGCGTGATTCGGATGGTGTCGCCCGCCGCGCCGTCATTGAGCAGACCTATCAAAACGCCATTGCCGCCGGAGACAAGAACGTCTATTATATCGACGGCGAGACCTTCTTTGGTAAAACCGACCGTGGCATCTGCACGATCGATACCGTGCACCCCAACGATATCGGCTTTTATCGCATGGCAGAGACCATTTTACCCACCATGCAAACCATGCTGGACAGCATTTCGTAACTGATGTCATACCTACAATCCTTCCGCTTTGCCTCCGCTATCGAGGAGGACGGCGTGATTTTAAACGATAGCCGCTTGGATATGGCCTGCTATGCGCACAACAATGTCTACCCCTTCAAGCTGTTGCCGCAAAAGGGGGTAGGGGAGATCACGCTTGCGCCGATCACCATTTTCTATGGTGGCAACGGCTCGGGAAAGTCCACCATGTTGAATATCATGGCGGAAAAGCTCGGTCTTTTGCGTACCGCACCGTTCAACACCACGCCCTTCCTGGCAGACTATCTTGCCCTTTGCCGCTATACGCTTTGCTACGGTGTGCGCGCGTTACCCAAGGAAAGCGCGATCATCACCAGCGACGGCGTGTTTGATTATCTGCTTGATCTCCGTGCGATCAATGATACCGTTGGCCATCGCAGGGAAGAGCTTTTTCAGGAATATGATGAGGTGCGTCATCCCAAAGAAGGCACGCCTGCATGGCAGCTGCAGTCTATGGATGATTATGATGAGCTTTGCCGTCGTAACGAGATTCGTCATCGTACACGCTCGGCCTATACCGCGCGCCGCTTGCCAAACGAGTTGCCCGGTAAATCGAACGGCGAAAGTGCCTTCGCGCATTTTACCCAGCGCATCAAGGAAAACGCGCTCTATTTGCTCGACGAGCCGGAGAACAGTCTCTCCGCCGCCCTACAAAAGGAGCTTGCACAATTCATTCTCGATTCTGCCCGGTTTTATCATTGCCAATTCGTGATTGCAAGCCATTCGCCCTTCCTGCTTTCTATTGAGGGCGCCAAGATCTACGACCTCGATTCCACGCCCGTCACGGCAAAAAAATGGTCAGAGCTGGAGAACATTCGCGCCTATTACGCACTGTTTGACAACCACCGCGCAGAATTTGAAACGAAATAAAGAAAACACCGCCGAAAAGGCGGTGTTTTCTTATGTAAGATAGAATGCCAGCTCGGTGAAATCGTCCAGCGCGATCTTGTCCTGCTTCGTTTTCAGGTCATAGCGCTTGCCGTCCGCGATAACGGCTTGCCCCACAACATTGGTCACGTGCAAGGCAGGGATGACTTTCTCAGCGCTTTCCCGTATCATGCGGAATCCGTTCAGCACAACATGGTCTGCAAGTGATTCCATCATGATTGCGCAGGGCGGTGTGCTTTTTGTGCCGCCAAAGTCGAGGGGAAGATCACATATCGGGCGACAGGTGAAGTTCTCAAATGTCACGCCCTCTATGCACCCTACGCCATCGGGATATTCCTCCTCCCGAAACAGTGGCGTGCGGCAGTATCGGGCCCCGTCCAGATTGATGGCGTAGCAGCGAAAGCCGCCGTATATGTTCTTAAAACGAACATTTCTGATCGGCGCAGTTACGCTCAGCATACGAATGATGGTATGGCAGTTTTCGGTATAAATGTCTTCAAACGAAATGTCCTCAATCGCGTCTCGCGGCAGATCCAGATTTTCTACCCGCTCTACGCTGTCGTCCGCGTTCAAGGCGATCATGTCATCATTGGTCTGGCCGTAAGAGAGGGCGCGAATATGACGCACGACGCCATGCTTTACGTCTCCACCAAAATGCAGCCCATCCTGATTGACACCAAAGGTATCGCTGATAAAATCAATATTTTGAATCTCAAAATGATGCAGATGCGCCATGCGGATATAATAGGTGACCGAGTTGGCAATCACCATGTCACGCAGAACCAGCCCGCGAACACCAACAAAATTCAGAACAGCACCCGAATAGCCGTTCTTGTCGAAAATATCAGGCTTGGTGTTTTCAGGCCTTTGGTTGTTGCCATCCCAAATGCCGCCCGTGATGCAGATATCCTCGTTGCCTCTTTCGGGATCCTTGTTGGATAGAAGAAAGTCGCCGCGCTTCTTTCGTTCGCCTACCAGCAGCATTTTGGCACCGCGGTCCGCCTTGATGGTCGTGTGCGAGGAGACCAGCAGCGTGCGGCTGATAGGGTATACGCCCATCGGAATGATGACCTCTGCCGCACCGCTGTCCAGCGCCGCTTGAATGGCGGCTGTATCTTCCTGCATGCCATTGCCCTTGGCACCAAAATCGGCAATTGATACACTTGTTTTTTGATCTGCCATGTTAAATCTCCTGCTTGTGCAGGCCGCTTGCATCCATATACACAATGTGGTCAAAGCCCATTTTGCGCAGGCTTTCTACACTTTCCGCAAAGCAGCAATCCAGCGTCTCTTTGGCATGCGAGTCGGCTGATAGAATGATCTCGCCTCCATTTTCCAGCACGCGCGCCAGTAGAAAGTCCTGCGGGTAGGGAACGGTGCGTACCTTGCGAGAGATGGCGCCCGTGTTCATCTCTACCACGGGGCAAGCCTTCATTGCCGCATCCAATGCCTCAAGGGCTACACGGCGGTAATCGTCGCCCGCGTCATCAAACAGGCCAAACTTGGTCAGCACATCAAAGTGTCCGATCACATCGGGCTTCGAGCGGATGACATGCTCTACCAGCAGGTCGTAATATCGTTTTGCCATTTCCAGACGATTGCCGTGGCAAAGGCGGGCAATGCACTCCTCCTGCTGCAGGCGTGTGTGGTCAATGGGGAAACAATCACCGCCTGCGCAAAGATAGTGCACAGATGCAATGAAATAATCGTAATCAGCACGATCTGCCACAGAATAAGCGTCAAGCTCAAGACCAACTAGCACGTCGATCTGATCCTTGTATTGATCGCGCAGTGCACGGATCTCGGCGTGGTAGGCAGGGTATTGCACCGGGCGCATGCAATAGCTTTCGTCGCAGGCGGTATAGCTGTGATCGGAAAAACCGATCGAAATAAAATTCTTTTCGATGGCACTTTTAATGATCGCCTCGGGTGAGTGCTTTCCGTCCGAGAAGGTAGAGTGGGTGTGCAGGTTAGAAAAACGCATGAAGCAAAAACCTCCGTGGGAAGTGATGCTTCTATTGTATCACATTCTCCTTCTCGCTGCAAGTGCACTCTCTCCCTTTTTCTTTGCTTTTTTTACTTTCTTTTGTCATCTTGCGCAGGCATCCCAGCGCGTCGGCAAGGCCGCCTACATGGTCAATTAGCCCGCAAGCAACCGCCTCCTGTCCGTTGATCACCGCGCCAATGTCGTTTGCCATCTGATCGGTGCGTGTCATCGTGGTACGCAGGTAACCCTCGTCCACGCGGGAATGCTCTGTAATAAAGTGTATAATTCTGTCCTGCATCCGCTGCAGATAGTCAAAGGCCTGCGGTACCCCCAGCACAAGCCCCGTCGTGCGCACGGGGTGAATGGTCATGGTCGCGCTCGGCACAATAAATGAAACGCGCCCGGCCACCGCCAAAGGGACACCAATCGAATGCCCGCCGCCCAGCACCAGTGTCACAGTCGGCTTTTGCATAGAGGCGATCAGCTCGGCAAGCGCCAGCCCCGCCTCTACGTCTCCGCCCATCGTGTTCAGAATAATCAGGACGCCGTCGATCTTGTCGTTTTCCTCCAGCGCCACCAAAAGGGGAATGAGGTGGTCGTATTTTGTCGCCTTTTGTGTGTTGTCCAACACATAGTGCCCCTCGATCTGCCCGATGATCGTCAGGCAGTAAAAGGACTCTTCCTCGTTTCCTGCGTAGGCGCTGCCGCTTTTTACAATCCCCTCAAAGCCGCCATTTTCGCCGCTGCCTTCCTCGTTTTGCGTCGCGCATGCCGTAGTGTTGCTTTCCTCTATCATCTGCCACACTCCTTTTTTGAAATTTTTTGTAGTTTTGTCAAAAATATTACACGATATTCATTTACAAACCGAAAAGAATGTGTTATAATAAAACGGTTGAAAAATATTTAACAAGGAGAACATGTCATGAACAAGGTCATCGTTGAAACATCTGCGAGACACATGCATCTGACCCAGGCGGCTGTAGACACGCTGTTTGGCACCGGCTATCAGCTGACCAAGAAGAAGGATCTCAGCCAGCCCGGCCAGTATGCCTGCGCTGAAAAGGTTGAGGTTGTAGGTCCCAAGGGCTCGCTGATGATGAGCATCCTCGGTCCTACCCGTCCTGAGGATCAGGTTGAGGTTTCCTTTACCGATGCGCGTGCGCTCGGCATCACCGCACCCGTACGCGAGAGCGGCGATATCGCTGGCACGCCCGGCGTCACCCTCAAGGTAGGCGAAAACACCTATGAAATGAAGGAGGGCGTGATCGTTGCAAAGCGTCACATCCACCTCACCCCTGCTGCAGCCGCAGAGTTCGGCGTGCAGGATAAGCAGATCGTTAAGGTGAAGGTTTCCGGCACCGGCCGTACCACCATCTTTGACGACGTTGTTATCCGCGTAAAGGATAGCTTTGCCCCCGCTATGCACATCGATACCGACGAGTGCAACGCCGCTGCCGCTTTCGGCACCATCGAGGGCGAGATCATCGCGTAAAATACATAAAGGAGATAGAAAAATGAGCGATTCCATCATCTACTCTGCTGAAGTGCAGAATATGTGCGTCGTAGCAAAGGGTCCCAACCACGGTCCCGCTCCCATTCCCGAAGAGGGCAAATGGGTACAGGCAAAGGAGATTACCGATAT
>JAFTQX010000063.1 GCA_017462545.1 Clostridia bacterium | reverse complement strand
GCATCCTTCTTGTTTGGTACGGGTAACAGGACTTTAACCTGCACGATTGCTCACCGGAACCTAAATCCGGCGCGTCTGCCAATTCCGCCATACCCGCGTACTGCAGTATTGTATCACAATTTCTGTTTCTTGTCAAGAGGCGAAGCATGCAAAAAAGAAACCGTTGCGGCGCAACGGTTTCTTTTTTCGTTTGTCACATTATTGGTCGTCCGGGATGAGGGGGGCACCATCCATGCTCACATCCGTGCCATAGATGTGGATGTTCTTCTTCGCGACAATATAGTCTACCATAGAGGCATCCGGGGTGGGGTAGGTATTGCCTGAAATTTCAATATCCTTGGCGGCGAAGATATGAATGAGGGGCTTAATTTCACCGGCCTGCTCGGGATCTTCCGGATGGTTGGTAAAATCATTGCCAATAAACGGGCCGAAGGTGTTGTTGAGAATTTTCACATTTTTGGCCGAGTTGACGTGAATCGCGTAATCGGTTGTGCGATTGATCATCTTGTTGTTGGAGATGGTGATATCCTTGTAGAGCAGATAATCATCCTGCACCTCGGAGCCCAGACCGGTAATCGATACGGTGGCATACAGCTCCTGGTTTTTGAAGTAACCGGTATGATCGAACAGGTTGCGGTCAACCAGCAGGTTTTCGGTTACGCCGGATTCGCCATAATACAGCTCATAGAGAATGGCGGCGCACGCCATGCCGATATTGCGGAAGGTGCAGTTTTGAATCACACCATTGGAGGCCTTGATCAAGAGGCCGCGGGAACGGATGTTTTGAATCTTGCAGTTGTCAAACTTAAAGTAGTTGCAGCACATATCCATGTTGTCAACCAGCACCTTGTGCGTATCCTGCTCGCTGTCATCCGAGAGGTCAAATTCGGCCAAAGGTGCAGTTTTGACAGCATCACTCGGCACAATCACGCCGTAAAGCGCGATGGTGGTACCGGGCATCTCGCTCAGCTCCTCCGTCTCCTTGAGATCGATGGTGTCCGAGAGGGCTGCGGTGTCGCAGATCAGCTGTCCCTTTGCGGTGTATACATAAACACGGTCTCCAACCTTGAAGGGCGTGGTGCCGCTGGTCGGAATTTTGCTGCCATTGTTCAGCGCAACCATGCGCTTGGAGAGATTCTTTTTGTATACCAGCATCGTTTTGCCGTCGCCCATATCACGGACATCGGCTAGGCGTGAGTGGTGCGCGTGCTGGTTGGTAGCATCGTCGCACATGTTTTCAAACAGGCAGGAGGTTGCTTGTGAGCCCTGCGCACAGGCGATTACATGTGTGGCATCAACTGTGCCAATGTGTGCGGGGGATCCGCGGAAACGGCCTTGATCATCCTTCGAGATCTCAAGATCTACGCCGTATGTCAACTCTAACTGCTCATACAGCTCATATGTCTGCTGGTCGATCAGCACGCCGTTCTGCGTTGTATTGGCCACACGATGATATTCGACTCCTGTTGTGTTCAGGTTCTCGTAAAAGGCCATGCCGCTTGCCGTGCCGTAAAGGGTTACATCCTTGAAGGATATGTTGCCGCTGTTGCGGACGATGATGGCATGAGAGCTGGTGCCGGATGTTTTGCGGCAGGTCAGGATATCTCCTGCTTCCATCATGTTATAGACAGCGGGGGAAAGCTGCATGATCATGGTCGGCACATCGGTAGAATTGTCCTTGGCGATGCTGATGAAGGAGGTGTCGCAATACGCGTAGAAGGTGCCTGCGCGCTGTGCGCCCATGCCGGTGGTGTTGAAGTAGGCGGCGTTGGTGTTGCCGAATTCGTTCACCATGCCTGCACCGGTGACAACGCGAATGCGGTTACCTGTCAGCTTTTCAAGAATGTAAACCTGGCCACAGGACTGACGAACAAAGCCGAAGGTAATGCCTTTGAAGGCGATGTTCATTGTTTCGCGGCAGTTCATCAGCGTGGTATCGGCGTTTTGCTGCTCAAAATAAACGCCGTATGCATAAATGGTCGTATTGGAATGTGCCGCATCCAAAATCATGGTGGTATCAACGGTATAGGCACCGGGGGCGATGATGACAATATCACCCGCCGCCGCGCAGGTAGGGATGTACTTGCCGATCGGCAGAGCTCTCTCCATGGTGATATCCTTGACGCTTTCCTTGCGCTCCATGCCAACAAACAGATCCTTGTCTACATGTGGGAGCAGGGCATCGTCTGCACCGACCTCCAGGCGAGCATTTACATCCATCAGGCTGTCGCCGTTGTGATTGGTATTGTCGCTTTGTACGGTTGTGTGGCTGTATTTGTCAGCAGGAAAGGTGTTGCCATCTGCCAGAAAATAATCGTTGTTGTTTGCCGTCAGGCGGCCGCTCATGGCGTTGTGGCAGATATATAGGTTCTTGTTTTTATTTGCTTCAACAGAGATCAGGCTGTTCAGAATGATAGAAACGTTGCGCACGCCGTCTGCCGTAATAGCCTTTTGTGCGCCGGTAATGACATTTTGTGCGACAAGCGTATTCAGTACGCCGCTTTTCAGCGTAATGCCAATGTCCTTTTCTCCCAGCTCGATGGTGTTCTTGCGAATGGCGGCCTCGGAAGAAACGGAGAAGATCGCTGTGCCGCTTCCGCTTAGGATGCAGTTGTATACGGTGGTGCCTGTCTTTGCCTTGTCATCAATGCCGCTTTCCGTAAAGGAAAAGTAGGAGCATGTGATGGTCGTGCCGTTGCCGGCAATGACACAGGCGTTCTGCGCGCTGATACGGCAGTTCTTTAGCGTAAGCTCGCTTGAGGTGTCGTCTGCGGAGAGACCGACTTGCGTGCCAATGATCTCGACACCATCCAGCAGGATATTGGTTGAATTTTCAATGATGAGCGAGCCGATGATCGTCAGATTTGTCAGCTGAATATCGCGGCATTCGGAAATGATGAAGCCGTTCGGCGCAAGAAGGACGGTTCCCTCGCACTCATAGACCTGGCCGCCGGCATTGGTGATCGAAACACTGTTGCCATCGGTGACGCGATAAATCTTGCCCTCACCCTTCGGGCAGGAGCGGAAAAACTGCAACGCCTTGATATCGGAGGCGCTTGTCTCGTCATAGGTGCGCGGGTTCAATGCAGGGCTGTTTTCTTCCAGAGTGGCACCGGTGCCCTCTAAAATAGTAGGATCGTTATAAATCACGTTCTCATCCTCCGGGGGCGTAGTGGGGGGCGTGGGCGTGCTTGGCTCGTCCGGCTTGTCCGGAGGGGTCTCTGCGGCCGGACAGGCACAGAGCGAAAATGCCAGAATGCAGGTCAGCAATACACATAGCAGCGATCGCAGACGTTTTTTTGTTTGTTTCACAGCAAAACTCCTTTGTAAAAATTGCAGCTTTTTACTGCAAGAGGGATACTGCATTCATTTTATCATAGCTATGCATAAGTTGGCAATGTCATCAAGTGACTATAAAATATCAATTTGCGACATAACCGTCTGCTGCTTCCGGTACTGCCCAATCAATGGGGGAAATACCGTTTTTCTCCAAAAAGGCATTGACGCGGGAGAATGGTCTGCTGCCGAAAAAACCGTTGTGGGCGGAAAGAGGACTTGGGTGTGCTGATTCAAAAATGCCGTGTATGGGATTGGTAATCAACTGCTTTTTTGCCCGTGCATTACTGCCCCATAAGATGAAGGCGATCGGATGATCTGCTTCGTTGAGCAGGCGGATGACCGCATCGGTAAACGTGTCCCAGCCTTGACCGCGGTGGCTGTTGGCTTGTCCGCGCCTTACCGTCAACGTGGTGTTAAGCAGCAGGATGCCTTGCTCGGCCCATGCGCTTAAGCAGCCATGCGAGGGGGGATTGATGCCAAGGTCAGCCTTCAGCTCCTTATAGATATTTTGCAGGGAAGGGGGCTGCGGCACACCGCGCATGACCGAAAAGCAAAGTCCGTGTGCCTGCCCCGGCTCGTGATAGGGGTCCTGCCCTAAAATAAGAGCCTTGGTGTTAGCGCAGGATGTTACCTGTAGGGCGTGAAAAATGTGATACATGTCCGGATATATCTCATATCGGCTGTATTCTGCCTTTAAAAAAGCACGCAGCTTTTTATAATATTCCTTTTCAAACTCGGGCGCGAGCAGCGCATCCCAATCGTTGCCAAAGTGTACCATGGTCACACCTCTTGTGTTTTTTTCTTCAGTATACCATAAACCGAAGAAAAAAACAAATCTTTATGTATAAATTCCTAAAAACGGGGCAATCATACCTCCACCAAAATCATCCATGGAGGTTTTTATGAAACGTGTGTTGATCTACGCGATAGGTCTGGTGCTTTGCATGCTGCTGCTCGGCGTTATGCCGGTAGCGGGAGAGGAGAAGATCTACGATAACGTCATTCGCCTGCATGTGCTTGCCAATTCGGATAGTGAGCAGGATCAAGCAAACAAGTTGGCGGTGCGAGATGCAATTCTCGCGGCATATAGCGAGGAGCTTGCCGGCAATACTACCGCCGAGGCGGTAGCCAGGGTAGAGATACTACTGCCGCAAATTGAGGAGCTGGCAGAAAAAACGCTGGCAGATGCGGGTGATCCGCGCGACGTTACCATTACATTTTCTGAGGAGACATATCCCGAGCGGGTGTATGGCGAGCTGCATTTTCCGGCAGGTAGGTATTTGTCTTTGCGCGTGCTGATTGGCGAGGGGGCAGGGCAAAACTGGTGGTGCGTTCTCTTCCCGCCGCTTTGCGTTGGCACAGCGACGGAGGAGGTGGCGGTTACCACGCCGGAAGAGCCGCCCGCAGGGCTTGGAGAACATGCCTGGCGCCTGGTCAGCCAAAGCGGGGAATACCAGATCCGCTTTCGCGTGCTGGAATGGCTGATGAACAGATAAAGCATCCCGCAAGTGATAAGCTTGCGGGATGCTTCTTATAATAGGATCATATCGTTGTCGTGGGCAGCAAGCAGCTCGGCTGTCAGCTCGTTTTTGCGAGCAAGCGCCTCGTCAATCTTGCTAACCGGATAAACGTGGTTCAGGCAGATGCGCTTTGCCTTGCATGCTGTCAATTTCTCAAACAGGATGTCAACAGAAAAATGTGCCAGCTCTGTGATCAGCAGATCGACCTCGGTGTCATACAAACATGCAGGAAAATCGCTCAGGTCGTGTCGCATATCGCCCGAGAAGTAGATACGCTTTCCTTCGCCCTCCACCAAAAAGCCGTAGGAAAGGAGATTGTCAGTATGCGCTGTTTTGACAGCACGCACGGTGATATGCTCGTCATGATAGATCTCGCCCGCCTCAAAGGTGGAAAGCACCAAAGGGGCTCGCAGCGGCGTGGCGGCAGTTGTTTTGATATATTGCTCAAGTAGCCGCACACCGCTTTCCTGCGGCAAGAAAACATGATAAGCACTATCCTTATAATACCAGTTGGAAAGGTCTAACAGATTCGGCAGTCCACCAATGTGATCGCCGTGCAGGTGGGTGATAAACACCGCCTTCAGAGAAGAGAATGGGTAGCCCTTTCTTGTCAGAATGTCTGCCGCCGGTGCTCCTACATCAAAGAGATAGCGCGCACCGTCACACTCCAGCATGATGCAGTTGCAGTAACGGATATCGGAGGGCACGCCGTGACTTGTGCCGAAAAATTCTATTTTCATAGCCTAGTCCTCAATGGCTGCCTTGCGTGCCATCGCGTCGTAGAGGTCACGCATATTCTCAAATTTCGGGCGGCGGTCGTAGGTGTATAGGCCATTCTGCTCCTGCTCAATATCGTAGAGCTGTGTATAGCACAGGGCAAAAATGCGGTCGTCATCCAGCAGAACGTCAGTCAAGCCCTTAAAGCGAGCCTTGAATTCCTCCTCGGTCTTCGGTGCGTTGCCGTAGCCCCAGCCGGAGACATCATCCGACCAACGGATGCCACCGTATTCACTCACAAAGAAGGGCGTCTTGCCGTCGTAATGCTGACGCTTGCCGATGTTGTTAGACATGGTGCCAAATTCGTTGTAATCGGAAAAGTGCTCCGCAAACTTGGAAGGATCCTGTTCATAGTCATGAACGTCATAGACATCGGTTATGATGTGGTAGTTGCCGCTGGTGTCGATGCAGGGGCGGGTGGGATCGGCGGCTTTTGTGGCTTGATAGACTAAAGCCAGAGCAGCATCGTACTGCTTTCTGCCGTTTTGGTCCCATGTTTCATTGAAGGGGCACCAGCCTACAATAGCGGGGTGGTTGAAGTCGCGTTCGATCTCCTCCAGCCACTCGGGCAGGATACCGTAGATGCAATCGGCATAGGAGTGATCCAACCCCCAGTTCGGGTACTCGCCCCATACAAGATAGCCAAGGCGGTCTGCATGATAGAGAAAGAGCGGCTCAAAGATCTTTTCGTGCAGGCGTGCGCCGTTAAAGCCGACTGCCATGGAAAGCTCAATGTCCTTTGCCAGTGCCTCCTCGCTCGGTGCGGTGTAAATACCGTCCGGGTAAAAGCCTTGGTCAAGCACCAATCTCTGGAATACGGATTTCCCATTGAGGTAGAATTTTTTGTTTTCATAACGGATGTCGCGCAGACCGAAATAGCTTTCTACGCGGTCCTCGCCAAAGGTCAGCACCAGATCGTACAGGCGACCATGCCCCACTTCCCACAGGTGGGTCTCCGTCAGGGTAATCTCCAGATCGCAGGTGCCGCCCATCACGGTCTTCTCGGCCACACCAACCGGCCTGCCTTCATAAAACGCCTCGGCTCGCAGGATGCCGGTGCCCACCGTTTTTGCTTCTACGCGCAGGCTGCTGTTTTTTGCATCGGGGAAGAGGCGGAAGGTGGTCATGTGCTCGCTCGGCACAAATTCCAGCCACACCGTTTGCCAAATACCGGTGGTACGGGTATAATCACACCCGGCAGAATAGTATTGCTTGCTCTGCTTGCCGCAGGGAATCATACGGTCGCGGGTGTTATCCTCGGCACAGACAACAACGGTGTTGTCGCCCGCTTGGCAGAAGTCGGTGATATCAAAGGCAAAGGAGCAATACCCCCCCTTATGCGTGCCGACAAGCTTGCCGTTAATATAAATGTAGGAAAGATAGTCTACCGCACCAAAGTGCAGCAGCACGCGACCGCCAAGCTCGGTGTCAGAGAGGGCAAAGCTGCGGCGATACCATACGGCAGGAATAAAGTCGGTGTAGCCAATACCGGAGAGCGAGGATTCCGGGCAGAAGGGGACCTCGATCGTTTTGGTAAAGCTGCCGTTTTCGTACATGCGGCGCTCCTTGCCGCTGGCACCAAAATCAAATTCAAATTCCCAAGTGCCGTTGAGATTGCGCCAGGTGGCGCGCTTGTATTGCGGATTGGGGTGCTCGGGTCTTTTCATGGTCATAAGCCTCCAAAATCGTTTTTATTTAAGTATAACGCGCGCGGCGATCTTTGTAAATAGAGAATGTGGGCAATAGGATGAGGATTTTGCGCATCTTGCCTATTTGCGGGCGACGAAAGAGAAAAAATAAAAATTTTTTGCTTTTTCTTTCTATGTCTTGCAATTTACGGAAAAAAGGTATATAATAGTGTAGATAAAAATAAAATTACGGAGGCAACAAATGTTAGTATCTGCAAAAGAAATGTTGAACGCCGCAAGAGAAGGTCACTACGCTGTCGGCCAGTTCAACATCAACAACCTGGAATGGACCAAGGCAATCCTGCTCACCGCGGAAGAGCTGCGCTCTCCCGTTATCCTCGGTGTATCCGAGGGCGCTGCCAAGTATATGTGCGGCTTCAAGACCGTTGCTGCAATGGTCAGTAATATGGTTGAGTCTCTCAAGATCACCGTTCCCGTTGCACTGCACCTGGACCACGGCACCTATGAGGGCGCTCTTGCATGCATCGAGGCAGGCTTCTCCTCCATCATGTTTGATGGCTCTCACTATCCGATTGAGGAAAACATTGAAAAGACCAAGGAGCTGGTGAAGCTGGCTGAAGAGAAGGGCATTTCTCTGGAGGCTGAGGTTGGTGCTATCGGTGGTGAAGAGGACGGCGTTGTTGGCGCCGGCGAGTGTGCTGACCCCAATGAGTGCAAGATGATTGCTGACCTCGGCGTTACCATGCTGGCTGCCGGCATCGGTAATATCCATGGTAAGTATCCCGAAAATTGGCCGGGCCTCTCCTTTGATACCCTTGCCGCTGTATCCGAGAAGGTTGGCATGATGCCCCTCGTTCTCCACGGTGGTACCGGCATCCCCGCTGATATGATCAAAAAGGCGATCTCTCTCGGCGTTTCCAAGATCAATGTAAACACCGAGTGCCAGCTCGCATTTGCTGCTGCTACCCGTTCGTATATCGAGGCAGGTAAGGATCTTGCCGGCAAGGGATTTGACCCGAGAAAGCTGCTTGCTCCCGGCGTAGAGGCAATTCGCGCTACCGTGAAGGAAAAGATGGAGCTCTTCGGCTCTGTTGATCGCGCCTAAATGAACGAAGAAAATTGCCCCGTGTTTTCCGCGGGGCAATTTTTAAAATTTTTTGTAAAGTACGGCGCGTGCTATTGACACGCCAAAACAAGTGTGGTAAAATATTCCTGTACAAAGGGAGTAGTTCCGGGCGCAAGCCCGTTGTGCATCCGTCAGCCGGCTTTTGCCCGGGTGCGCAGATCCTTGGATGAACGAGACTTTTACCGCATGCTGTGTGGTAAAGGTCTTTTTTTGTGCCCTACGGTATGTCTATATATGAAAGGAGAAAAAACGTGCACTACCACAACGAACCCGCCGACCGTGTTCTGGCGGAGCTTGAAACCAATGTCAACACAGGCTTGACAAGCGAGCAGGTCGCTAAAAAGCGTGAAGCCTTTGGCGAAAACCGCCTGCGTGAAAAGAAAAAGAAAACCACCCTGCAACGCTTCTTTGATCAGTTTAAGGACGTCATGATCCTGATTCTGCTGGCAGCAGCAGCCGTTTCGCTCGGCGTTATTATTTATGAGAATACGGGGAGCGGACATGAGAAAAACTGGGGCGAGTTGTTTGAACCGGGACTTATCGTACTAATCGTTATCATCAACGCCATTATGGGTGTTATGCAGGAAAGCAAGGCTGAAAAAGCGCTTGATGCACTCAAAAACCTCTCCGCGCCGCACGCCCGTGTCATTCGCGATGGCAAGGAGATGGTTGTGGATGCGGCGGAGCTTGTGCCCGGCGATATCATCCGCCTGGAGGCAGGCGACTTTATCCCTGCCGATGCACGCCTTCTGCAAAGCGTCAGCCTCAAGAGTGAAGAATCGGCCTTGACAGGCGAATCGGTCCCCTCCGAAAAGGATGCCCGCGTCGAGGTGGCAGCCGATGCCCCCATCGGTGATCGCACCAATATGGTCTTCTCCGGCTGTAGCGTTACCTACGGTACCGCCACCGCCGTTGTTACCGGCACCGGTATGAATACCGAAATGGGTAAGATTGCCAACCTGCTCGATAGCGAGGAGGAAGGGCAGACCCCCCTGCAGAAGAAACTGGCAAAGCTGGGTACCTACCTCGGTATCATGGCCATTGCCGCCTGCGCTGTGATCTTTGTTGTTGGCCTTTGGAATGGTGACGATCCGCTGCACATCTTTATGGTTGCTGTTTCTCTTGCCGTTTCTGCTATTCCCGAGGGCTTGCCCGCCATCGTTACCATCGTTCTTTCGATCGGCGTACAGCGCATGGTTAAGAAAAACGCCATTATCCGCCGCCTGCCTGCCGTAGAAACGCTGGGTGGTGCCTCGGTCATCTGCTCGGATAAGACCGGTACGCTGACCCAGAACCGCATGACGCTGGTGCGCGCCTACCTGGATGAAGGCAACACCTTTGAGGACATCAGCACCGAGAACACGCCTGCTGTGCGTGAGCTGCTCCGTTACGGCACGCTTTGCTGCGATGGCTCTGTCACCTTTGATGAAAGCGGTGAGCACCATATTGGCGACCCCACCGAGACAGCGATCGTGCTTGCCGCCCACAAAAACGGCATGCCCAAGGATGCGCTGAACGCCGAGGCGCCCCGTCTTGGCGAGATTCCGTTTGATTCTGACCGTAAGCTGATGACGACCATCAACAAGATCGACGGTAAGAATGTCGTGATCGTCAAGGGTGCCTTTGACGTGATGATGTCTCGCTGCGTAGCAGGTGACCTGGAATCTGCCCGCCGTGCAAACGATGAAATGAGCTCGTCCGCACTCCGAGTGCTGGCCATTGGCTATAAGGTGATCGAGGAGATTCCCGCTGAGCTGACGTCTGAAAATCTTGAGAACGGCCTGACCTTCTACGGTCTTGTCGGCATGATCGACCCGCCTCGTCCCGAGGCAAAGGCGGCCGTTGCCGTTTGCCGCCGCGCCGGTATTAAGCCGGTTATGATCACGGGTGACCACGTTGTTACCGCCTCCGCCATCGCGAAGGAGCTGGGCATTCTGCAGGAGGGCGACCGCGCGATCACGGGTGCCGAGCTGGATGCCATGAGCGAGGAGGAGCTGGATGCAGCCGTCGCTGATATTTCGGTCTACGCCCGCGTTTCACCTGAAAATAAGATCCGCATTGTCAAGGCTTGGCAGCGCAAGGATCAGATCGTTTCTATGACCGGTGACGGTGTTAACGATGCCCCCGCTCTGAAGGCTGCCGATATCGGCTGCGCGATGGGTATTACGGGTACAGACGTTGCCAAGGGCGCAGCAGACATGACCTTGACCGACGATAACTTCGCCACCATCGTGGATGCGGTACAAGAGGGACGTGGCATTTACGCCAACATCAAAAAGGTAGTTGGATTCCTTCTTGGTACCAATATTGGCGAGGTCTTTACCGTCTTCTTTGCTATGATTTTGTGGGGGGCTGCCCCTCTTGCCTCCATGCAGCTTTTGTGGATCAACCTGGTCACCGACAGTCTGCCGGCCATTGCGCTGGGTATGGAGCCGGTTGAAAAGGATATTATGGATAAAAAGCCGAAGCCGAAAAAAGAAGGCATCTTCGCAAATGGCTATGGCATCCAGATTGTGCTGCAGGGCTTTATGTTTGGCTTCCTGACGCTGCTTGGCTTCAAGATCGGCGAGCTTGGTCTCATTCCGGTTGAAGGGTGGACGCCTTCTGCAGAGACCGGTCCCACCATGGCCTTTATCGTATTGGCACTCTCGCAGGTCGTACAGGCGTATAATATGCGTTCCTCGCATTCGCTCTTTAAGGTTGGCCCCTTTACCAACCGTACGCTGAACGGCGCAGCGGCTATTTCTCTTGCACTGGTCTGCCTTGTACTCTTTGTACCCGGCTTGAATGGTGTGTTTGAATTGTGCTATCTGCCGCCTCTGTATTACCTCGCCTGTGTTGGCCTGATTCTCGTTCCCTTTATCGTGATGGAGCTTTCCAAGCTTCTCGGCTTTGTTCGCCATCACCACTAAAAAACCAAGCCGCAGCGGGCAAAACCGCTGCGGCTTTTGCATGTAAATTGTGATAATTGCCTAGAAAACTTTTTTAATTTTGTGCATTCTGCCTATGTCATTTTTTGAAAAAATATGGTATAATAAAAACAAGATCGGGCAAGGTGAATAGAAGCACTGCGCCCGCTTTTTCCATATGGTAAGAAAGCAGAGGATTTTCTTATGAAAACGGTTGGCGAGCTTGTGGTTTACGGCGCAAACGGTGTTTGCCGTATTGAAGATATACGGGACGAAAGCTTTACAGGCAGCGCGCGTCGCTATTACATTTTAAAACCGATTACCGAGGCAGGCAACAGCCGCATTTTTGTACCAACCGATAATGAAAAGCTGGTCGGTGACATGAAAAAGCTTTTGCAACCGGCGGAGCTCTTTTCTCTCGTAGCGGCGGCAGACCCCTTTGATATGGCAGATTGGCCGAGTGACGGTCGTTCCCGCAGCAAGCTTTGCCGTGATATTCTTGCAAGCGGCGACCGCGAGCAGCTTGTCCGTTTGATTAAAACGGTCTTTTCACAGAAAAAAACACCCTCCGCCTCGGAAGAGTCGGTGTGCTTTCGTGCTGCGATTATGCTGTATCAGGAGTTTTCTCTTGTCCTGGCAATTGAAAAAGCAGATGTGATCCCCTTCGTGCTTGGGCAAATGCAGCCTGCTGTTAAGGGATAAAAAAGAACCGATGCGATAGGGGCGTCCCCTAAAGGACAGTTTTCAAAAATACGGTGTATCTTGAAAAAGATATGCCGTATTTTGCATTTGTGTCCACAAATGCAGTGCTTGTCAGGAAAATTGACAAGTCATAGGTGAACAAAAAAGGCTCCCTTGTGTAAAGGGAGCTGTCAGCGAAGCTGACTGAGGGATTGTTCTACGAGGCGATCAATATATTCACAAACACCCCGAAAGTTTTTATGTACTTCAGTATTCGGTATTCTTATTACTGTCAATCCGTATTCTTTAAGAAAGGCGGTGAGGATATGAAAAAAGCTTTAAATTTTTTGAAAAAGAATATTCAATCATCTATGACTTTAGAAGAAATGATAAACGTCTTTGAAGAAATGAGTAAATTGCCAATCAAAACCGATGACGATACGCTTTTGTTGGATACCTGTTATTATGATCCTACGTTCAGTGGAAAGATTGTTCATATTTTTTCTTTAGTAAGACAAGTGCCGGATTCAAAAGGCGAATACTATCAACTGCGTTTGGAGATAATACTTGAAACGCAAGCAACAGAAATCTCTTTTCCAAGTCCGATTTGGAGTGACGCAATTGGGGGACAAGATTTCTTTGCTGTTGTCAGAAATTCTCTCCCCTACCAACAAGCAATAAAACAAAAAATCATCAAAGCAGAAGTCCATCTGGATAGGACATAAAACCGTTTGAGTTCGAATCCTGGGGGCAAATCTCAAAAAATATCTTTTTCGTAGCCCATATACAAAAAACGACAATCTTCGACAGAAGGTTGTCGTTTTTACTTTTTCACTTTTCACTCTTCACTTTTCACTAAAACCTCTTGTCGTTTTTTGGCAAGTAATAGGTAATAGTGAATAGTGAATAAGTTCGGTAGCTTTTCGCTGTGGCGAAAAGCATTTTTTATTGCAAAGGTTGAAAAGTAAAAGGTTTTATGGTATAATTATCCTAACAAATAATTTTCAAAAACTTTTCTTGCATTTCCGCTTTCCTTCGGTATAATGTGTTTACCACCCGAAAGGAGATGAAAATGCTAAATGCAACCATATTGATAAAATAAATCCTCTCAAAAGCTTAAAAGGAGTATTTTTTCTTATGAAATCTACAGAGAAAACACCTTTCCCAATATGGGAATACATACTTATTCTCGTTGGCAGCTTTTTATATGCCTTCTGTACGGTGGTGTTTATTTTTCCAAATGGACTTTTACTTGGCGGAACAAGTGGAATTTCGGTGATATTGACTTCAATTCTTCCATTTTCTCCCGGAATAATTTTAATGATAATCAATTTTGCGCTGATCGTTTTAGCTTTTGCTATACTCGGTAAAGGAATG
>JAFTQX010000062.1 GCA_017462545.1 Clostridia bacterium | reverse complement strand
CGCCTCCCTTGTGTAAAGGGAGGTGGCACGACACCATCAGGTGGCGTGACGGAGGGATTGTTGCTCTTTCCATCCCCTGTTTTTTCCTCGTTTCATTACCCCCGGAACAATCCCTCAGTCAGCTACGCTGACAGCTCCCGCCCCCAAGGGCTCCCAAAATGGTTTTTGCGAAGCAAAATCCGTTTTGGGAATGGGTTAAACAAGGGAGCCTGCCGCTGCGGCGGGACTACGCATAGCTAAAGCTTTTTGGAACCACCAGTCGCACTGGTGGTTTTCGCGCGAAGTCCCCTTTCGGCGCCTTCGCGATACAAAAAAGAAAAAGCAGGACTTGCAAGTCCTGCTTTTTTCAAAACCCATCATCCCTCAATGGGCAGGTCGGTCTCGATCTCGGCGTTGCCTACATGGCGCACGATCACCTTCGGGCTCACGCCCTCGGCGGCGGTCACGGTATTGCCGCGGAAGACGGCGTGCTCGATATTATCGAGAATCGCCACCGCGTCGGTCACCATGTGGAAGGTGTTATCCAGCACCTTGATCTCGCGGTTGAAGTACTTCCCTTCCTCGGTCGCCTTACGCGGTACGCAATCCACGATGGCGCGGCCCCAGCCGCCGTGCTTACAGCCATCAAAGTTGTTGCGGCGGATGGTCACATCCTGCACACCGCCCGACTCATACCAATAGTCACCATTCGACTCAAACAAAATGGCGCTGCCGCTTGAGTGGAAGTAGCAATCCTCAATGACGGTCTTGCCGCGGGTAGCGATCAGCATGCCGCGGGCGCGGTTGTTGCGCACGATGTTGCCGCGGAAGATGAGGTCTGCCGCACGCGTCAGGCTCTCGATATCGTCACCGACGAGAATATCCTCGGTGCTCTCATTCAGCACCAAGCGCACGAGGTCGGCATTGACATACTCCACCTCCTTGATGCTCTTTTCGGTATAGGGGATCAGCGTATCCGGCTTGAGCACCTGAATGCGGTCGCCCGCACGATAGATGCGAATGCCCTTGGCCTGGCTATGTACCTCGTTGACAAAGATCTCCGACGCTGTCTTGTCGATGATCTTTGTATACATGCCGTGAATGTTCAGCGCATCGTCCAGCTGCCCCTCAAAGGTGGAGTTTTCAACCGTGACGAGGCCGGTGCAGTTGACAAAGTGCGTGCCGTCGGCATTAACGGTATAGTACTGATCGCCGTGGCGCAAAACGTTAAAGGAGCGCAGGGTGATATTCTCACAGGTCTGCGCCAGAATGCCCATGCCGTAGCAGGAATGGAGCGTCACGTTCTCACACAGGATATCGGTCGTATCCTCACAGAAGAAGCCGCAGCCGAGACGGCGTGCCGCGCTGATGATAAGAATGTTGCCGATGGGCGGATACCGCTTGACGCCATGCACGCGGAGAATATCGTTGCCCATGTCCTCTGTGCGGCAGTCCCCGATCCACACGCCCATGGTGTTGTCAGCCGTGCCGGTCTCGATCTCGCCGGTGTCGCCCTTATACTCGATGTGCGTGCCGCAGGGGAAGAGGCATTCATAATAATCGCACAGCAGCTCGCCATGACGAATGCGGAACTGCTCCTTGCCCTGCATTTTGAGCAGATCCACATAGCCGTCACCGTGGGAGACGACCTTGGCCTGCAGGAACATGGTCTGCGGGTTTTCCATAATGACGTTGCGCACGGTCACACCCTTGGAGCGGATGAAGGCAAAGGGGGTGATGACGCCGGGGGTGATGAGGGTAGAGCCGGAAAAATCCAGCTCGATATCGGTCATATCCTCGATCAGGGCGGCAATGCGCTTCGGGCCGTTCCAGCCGTGGTTGGAGATGTTGAGGCTGCGCTCAAAGCAACGGTCGGGGGTGACGGTGTAGGTGTCCTTATCAAAGACGATCTTCACACCGCTCTGCCCGCGCAGGTCGGTCAGCAGGCGGTACAGGTCATACCCGGTATCACCCGATTTTTGATGGTCGCGGAAATAAATGGTCTGCATCGTGTTCTCTCCTTATTTCAGCCCGACATAGAAAGGGGTGACGGGCAAATTTCTTTCGTTTAACATATTGGCGCGCGAGTAATTGCGGCGGCCGTAGCCAACGGCAACGGCAGAGTCGCCCTCGGGGATGATAAAGCGGATGGTGTTGCCCTCGGGGCGGCAGGAGACCTCATAGCTTGTGCCGTCCTCCCGGTAGAGGAAAAGACCGGCAGGCACCTGATCGGCATCAGCGACAAGGCGCGTGGCGTTTGCAAAGGTCAGGGTGACCGTGTCTCCCTGCTTCACACAGCCCGCAAGCGTGGGAGACTGCCACGGCTTCTCGATGCTGTATTCGCCATCCAGCGCGGCATCGGCCAGGCGCTCGCCCATTTTCTGCTTCTGCGCGGGGTGAATGTTGTCCGCCTCGCTCAGGTCGTAAGAGATCACGGTGCGACAGCCGGGCTCACGGCCCAGCTCCTCCTGGGCAGTCCGCACGGGCACCCAGGTCTCCTTTTGCGCCCCGTCCAGATTACAGCCGGCGAGCTGCACCAGGTAGAAGGGCAGTTCGGGCGCGCGGAAGGCCTCGCGCCAGTCGGCCATCATGGCGTGGAAGAGGGCCTTGTACCACTCCTTGCAGTCGGGGTAGTCGGCGCGGCCATTGCTCTCACCCTGATGCCAGATGACACCACGCAGGGCGTAGGGCGTGACACGGGCAAGCATGCTCTCCCGCAAGACGCCGGGACGCCGGTAAAGGGCGGCCGCCTCGCTGCACGGGATATTCGGGCCGCAATGGCGCAAATAGTGGTGCACGCCTTGCTCTTCAACCAGCGCCTTGGCGTTGTAGGAAAGGCAAAATTCCTTCATCGCGGCCTGATAGGCAGCGTGCTCGGCCAGCACGGCAGGGGCATCCTTTGCGGGCAACGCGGCATCATGCGCAAGAGCGCGGCGAGTAAGCGGATCGGCGGCGAGATAGCGCTCGCTTGTCCAGTTTTCCACCAAGGTAGCACCCCAGTTGCAGGAAACAATGCCAACCGGCACGTGCAATTCCTTGCGCAGCCGCACGGCAAAGAAGTAGCCGATGGCGGTAAAGGAAAGCGCAGAATCCTTGGTGCAGGGCTGCCACGGGGTTTCTTCAGCCTGCATCTCTTCAAAATGGAAGCCCCAGGTCTCGCCCGTGTAGCAGGTGCGGCGGGGAACGGTAAAGAGGCGCAGGTCAGGGTCGTCGGCAACAAGTGATGCGTCATATTCGGTGCAGAAGACGGGATGCTCCATGTTGGATTGGCCGCCCGCCAGCCAAACCTCGCCGACGACAACGTCGGATAGCGCGAGTGTCTCGGAGTCCGAGACAAAGCGCAATTCGCCCCGCGTACCCGCCTGCATGGCAGGTAAGGTCGCCTCAAAGCGACCGTCCCTCACCTCGGCAGGGACAGAGTTGCCCGCAAAGCTGACGATCAGCGAATCACAGTCGCATTCGCCCCACACGGGCACGGGCTTACCCCGCTGCAGGACAGCATGGTCGGTAAAAATAAATGCCGGTTTGATCATGGTAGTGTTCCTTCTTTGTTGTGAGATGGGGTGTGCGGGGGTTATGCAGGGAACTTTTGAAAAAGTTCCCTGCACCCTCAAAACTTTTAGGAAAAAAGGATATGGTGCACGCACGTAATACTGTAGGGACCGGCCTCCCGGACGGTCCGCAGGGAATAACCCCTACGGTCATGTCGCAATTTTCACGATGAATTGCCACACTCGGTACATCGCCGACGATTGTTAAACGGCAGGGTGACACGAGCGGCTCGGTGGCTCTTTCACGGCATAACCGCACGGAACCCATTTGCTATCGCAAATTGGCACCGGCAGAACGTTAGAAACGATCAGGACGGGAGGAGCAAGCCCCTCCCCTACCGACTATAGGCGCGGCTCTTCTTGTAGGGACCGGCCTCCCGGACGGTTCGCAGGGAATAACCCCTACGGTCATGCCGCATCTTTCTCTGAGACCTACGATCGGTCAATCCCTCACCAGCAAGCCGGCCTTATCCAGCCACACAAGAACGTGCGAGGCAAAGCCGTGGTTACAGCTGGCGGTGGTGGAATCGTGCTCCCAGAGCGTGCCGGTCTTTTCGGCCATATAGGTGAAATAGTCGCGAATATCGCTCACCAAGCGGTCATAAAGACCATACCGGCAAAGCAGGTCAAGCCGCAGATAGTTGCCGATAAAGGCGTTGGCGGGTGAGATGTTCGGGTAAGCACCCGTCTCGCGGCGGTGGAAACCGAACTCGGTAGAAAGGATGCGCCACAAATCGGGGTCGCTCTCGGGCGTGGCGGTATCGGTAAAAAAGGCGTAATACTGGCAAGCCTCGGTGGTCTCGCCGCTCTTGACGAGTCTGCCCTCGGCATTGTAGACCAGATTGTCGCAGAAGAAGCCCTCGTCGGTCAACGAGAGGTGGCGAATGGCCTCACGCATCGCGCGGGCCTCGACGGCCAGCTCCTCGTCCTCGTAGAGGCGGGCCATGGTGTCCTTCATCATGGCGTAGAGCATGTTGGTGGGGAAGTTGACATCTTGCACAAGCGCGTTGGCGCGTGACCATTCCACAAACACCCAGCCGGGCAGCTTTTCCAGCAGCCCGTCACCGTTTTCATAGGCACGGAACCAATCGAGCAGGGCGTACATTTTTTCCTTTGCGTCGGCGATCATGTCGGTGTCTCCCGTGCGGCCGAGGTACTCCTCTAACTCCAGCACGTACCACATGGCCCAGTTGGGAATATAAGCCTCGTTCCCATAGGAATCCGAGGGGTAGCACATGGGCAGCATGCCGTGGGGTACCATCTCGTCAAATCTCTCGGGCAACAGGAAATTTTCAAGGAAGGTACGCTCCAAGCGCGAGGCACCTGTCAGCGTTTTTTCTACCCGCGCGGTGAAAAAGCTGTCGCACAGCCAGCCGGCCCGCTCACGCGAGGGACAGTCCATATAGATATCGGCGGCGTTGGCCGAAAAGCTCTCCACGGCGGCATCAAAGATCCTTTGCAGGCTTTCATCATTGCCGGCGGGGCGCAGGTCGATAAGACGTGCGGGGAAACCGATCTTGAACATCTTCAGCCCGCGCACGGTGCAAGAGCCACAGCGCACCACCAGGCGCAGGGCGCGCATGGTATACGGCTCACAGGTGTGGATGTGGTACCTGCCGCTCTCCAATTTGTAATAGAAGATATTGCTGGTATCCATGCGGAAGGGGTCAAGGCTGCCCCCCTCGGAGAAAAATTCATCATACAGAAGAAACAGCTCACAGCCGCCCGGCGTTTCCACATCGAAATCGAGAATGCCGGTATAGTTACAGCCAAGGTCAATATCGGCATAGCCGTCGGGTGCCAGCGAAATGGCCTGCGCAGAGCGGCAGAAAAACTCGGCCGTGCGGCAGAAATCCATCCGTCCAACCTCGCGGTAGGAGCGATATTCCAGCTCCTCCTCGGGGTAACCGTCTACCAAGCCGCTGCGTACGCCGGTAATGGCGCGATCGTGGAAGTAGGTATCCTTATCCGAATACGAGACCACGCCCTCGGCGATCTCCCCCTTCGGCAACACCACGGGATAGTCACCGTATGGCTGGGTACGAACGAGAAAGCGCTTTTCTTCCCCGCGCGCAAGCTCTACGCGCTTGCCGCCCTTGCCAAGCTCATAGGAGAAGGCGCCGTCAGAAAGGTGATAATGCTCCACAAACGGACGCTGGTAGGAATACCGCTGCACGCGGCGCATCCGCTCGCTTACCTCATAGCAGGAAAAGCCGCCCTCCTCCACATCGGTATAGGCGATCACCGTTTCGCCATCGGTCAGCTCGGCACACAAAAAGGAGGGCTGCTTCAGGTTAGAAAAGGAACGCGCGTAATAGCCTGCTACACGAATGGAAAGAATCCCCTCTCCGTCTGTCAGGTACTTGGCAAGCGCGATCTGATCAACACGGTAATAGCCGTGGGCGCAGCGGGCAGGGCCGTGCGCAATAAACTGGCCGTTGAGGCTGACGGTAAAGGATGCAGAGCCGGCAAGCGAGAGCACGGGACTCTCAAGCGACGAGGGCAGCTTGACGGTAAAGCAAAGGTGGCGGTTCATTTCCCGCTCGGTACCGACCTCCCATACGGGAAGCGCACGGCGGAAGGTATAGCCGGGTGATCTCATAGTAGGCTCCTTTGGCGCGTAATAAAAGTCGTTATTCCTTTTCATTATACAGGAAGAAGACGGGAAAGTAAAGAGCCTTTTGCGAAATTTTCTCTCTTCTTTTCCTCTCTCCTGTATATTCTGCACAAAAAAGCGGCGCGATATTTGACAAATATGCGAATTGCCTTCCCCCCGTGAAATATGCTACAATAAAAACGGAAAAACAAAAAAAGGAGTGACTTATGAAAACCACGTCCATTCTGACAAAGATCCTCTGCCTGGCCATGGTGCTGTGCACGATGTTTTTGCTGTGCGCCTGCCCGGGCGGCCAGCCGGTTGTACCCGGCGGAGACGATACACCTCCCACTCCCCCCGATGACGGCGGCAACGAGGGGGGCGAAAACGGCGGCAACAGCCCGACCACACCCCCCGCACCCGCACCCAATCCGCCCGTGAGCGTAGAGGGCACGGGCATTAAAAACTTCCCCACCGATATCACAGCGCCCTATGAGCCGATCTCCTTTGGCGACCTTAGCGGGGGCAACTGCTCCCCGGACGAAGGCGAGAGCGGCATGGGGAGCATGGCCGGTGCCACGCTTGACCTCTCGGCCTTCCCCGTCACGGGACGGACGGCAAGCGAGACCGTGCCGCTGACGGGCAAGGAGATGATCGCGCTGCTGCGCAAGAACGGGATGGAGCAAAAGATCTACCGTCTGACCGACACCTCCCCCGTCAAGATCGACCGCGCGGCAGACCGCGTCTACGATTTTCACGGTGCGATCATTCTGGCCACCGTGCCGCTTGTGCTGAACGAAAGCCAGCAGATCACGCTGAAGGACCTGACCTGGATCAACGTAGCGGGCAACGCCATTGAGGCGACGGGCTGCACGCCCCTTCACTTTGAGGGGGTAGAGGCAGCGGGGAAAACCGCCCTCTCCTGTGATGCGGCCACAACCGATCTGACCATGACCGGCTGCCGCCTGATCGGGCTTGAAAACGGACTTTCGGTACAGGCGGTCAAGACCGCCACCATCTGTGACTCAGCCTTTGCGGCAGGCGCATGCGCCCTCTCGATCGGCGGAGCGGATGTCTATGTAGAAAACTGCCTCTTTAACTGCCCGCGCGAGAGCGGCGTGGTGCTCTCGGCAGACGATTCCCGCCTCTCACGCTCTACCCTGCGCGGCCATCTGACCTCTCGCGCAACCAACCTGCTCATAGACAGCAACCTGATCTACGGCACGCCCGTATCGGTCACGCTTGACAACGCCTACAATGCCGTGGGCGTGCTGAACGTGACCATGGGCATGACGGTCACAAAATCGCACGCCGTGCATCTGGTGGACAACCGCCTTTATTTTAACCTCACCGTTTCGGGCAGCGACTACGTGCTGGCGGACGGTAACTACTTTGGCGAGAATGCCGGCGCCTCGGCAACAGACAGCACGCACCTGAGCGGCGACAGCCTGACCGACACAAGCGCCCGCGCCGAAAACGGCGCGCTGGAATCGCTTTTGCCGCAGGTCGACCGCGACCTGTTTGTAGGCATGACGAGAAAAACGACCGTGCGTGAGCGCGAGGGCGCAACCCGCATGGTGGTGCCCTATCTGCGGGCGGAAAGCGGCGAAAAAACCGTGGTCATTCTGCCCCCCGGTGCCTATTCGACAGACGCCACGTTGACCATGAACACCAAGCTCGCGAACGTGACCGTCTACGCCTACGGTGTCCTGCTGGAGCGGGAGACCTATGGCGGCAGTAACCTGTACGTGGAGGAAACCGACCACCTGACCATCAAGGGCATGGCCTTTGGCCACCCGATGAATTCCTCGGGCAACGCCGTACTGGTGGCGAAGCGGGACGGAGCCTACGTAGATCTGATTGCCGGTGCCGGCATGCTGCCCAACTGGACGGACGGAAAATATTATTCCTTCACCGGGCTGAACCAGACCATCTACGGCTACCGCCCCGGCCACCCGGAGCCGTACGCCGACATGGGCACACAGGGGCAGTTCTACAACAAGGAGACCGGCATCATCACCCTGAAGGTCAGTAAATCGGTATACAATATGATGGAGGTGGGTGACACCATCACCTGCCGCGGCGCGGGCGCCACGGCCATTCAATCCACGCGGGCAAACACGCTCTCTCTGATCGACGTCACCGTTTACGGCGCGGCCGGCTTTGCCTTGAACGACAGCCAAAGCAAGGGGGAGGGCATTCATCTGACCCGCCTGTGGGTAACCCCGGCGGCTGCCCCGGTCATTGACAAGGCAACCTACGACCGCTACCGCGCGCTGGAGGAGCAATACAGCGTTTCCTTCGGTCTCTCGGCCGATGGCGAGGATCGCCTGCGCGGCACGCCGCACAAAATGTCCTCAGTAGACGCGACCCACTCCAGCCACAGCAAGCAGGGCATTACCGCGATTTCTTGCCTCTTTGAATCCATGTGTGACGACGGCACCAACCAGTGCTCTGCCCACGCCCGCATGGCCGGATGGACCGATTTGGGCAACGGCAAGATCGACCTGCTCTTCAAGAGCAACATCTCCGCCATTGGCCTGTCAAACGGCTGGGACGGTAGCACCTGTATCCCCTATAGCAAGGGAGAGCAGGTCTACTTATACCGCACCGACGGTCTGCTGGTATGCGACACCGTAGCCCTTTCCGACGCGCGCGAGCTGCGCAAGCAAAAGAACGAATACGGCAAGACCGACACGGTCTACGCCGTGACCATTGATAAAGCCGCCCTTGATTTTGAGGCCATCAAAAATATCGATTTCGATACCGCAGCTCCCTCGGTGATGAAGGTGTGTGTGGATAACCGCTCCTGGCAGTCAAACGGCTTTTTGTTTGATAACTGCATGGTGCGCAACATCCGCTCGCGCGGGCTTCTGCTCAAGGCCTCGGACGGCGTGGTCAAAAACTGCTCCATCATCAGCACGGGCATGGCCGCCATCAACATCGGCACCGAGGTGGAATGGGGTGAATCCGGCATTTCGCAGAACGTAAAGCTGCTCTGCAACTATATTGAAAACAGCGGCCATTACAGCAACGTGCCAAAAAATTCTGCTATTTACATTCACGGCATGGGCACCAAGATGACAAACGCCCTCTACCTGAATCTCAAGGGCATTGAAATTGCCGGCAACCGCTTCGTTGACCGCCGTACAAACTACGCCATCTACGTTTCCGGTGCGGCAGCACTTGACATACACGACAACGACTTTGGCACGCGCAAGGGCGCTGAAAACGACAGCATGCCCCCTGTGCGCTTAGAAAGCGTGCGCGGCGCGTACCTTGCCAACAACATTTACCCTGCCACCTGCCTCTCCGCCTATCTGTACGAGGAGATCAGTGGTGCGGACGTAGAGGGACTTCCCTCCGACCCCATGATGAGCAGCTTGGCAGATGCCTTTATCGACAGCTCGCCCACCTGGAGCGCAGATGGTAAGGTTACCTATCGGGGCAACTGGAAGGCCGGCTACGTAAACCGCACAAACGGCAGCGGCTTTACCCCTTATACCACCTATTTGCAGGATGTGGGCTGGCTGTGTGCCGGTGCCAACACCCTGTGGGGCGGAAACGCCAAGGGGGGCTTGTGGATCGGCCAGGGCTACTGCTACGCCGCACAAGCCAACTACAACGTAGTGCTGACCTATACCGCACCGGAAAGCGGTTTGTACCGCATTCGCATTGCCAGCTATATCGCCCCGGGCGGTGACGGCGTAGAGGACGGCCTGTACGCCGTACTGAAGAACAACCGCGAATTCGTGTGGCCGGAGGGTGGCAACGGAAATTATAACGACGACCGTAATTACTACCGCGTGGACAAATCCACCGACCTGCTCTCCCTGCAAAAGGCCTTTGAGGATGTGGAGGTCTATTTGGAGGCAGGAGACGTGCTCTACTTCACCGCACGCCGCGCAGGCAACACGGGATGGAGCCGCTTTGCCATCCTGCCCATCGTCCTCCGTCCCGAAGAGGAGTAACACCATATAAAAAGAGGCTGTCTCATGAAAAATGCAGCATGTATATGCTTTTTGCGCAGCAAAAAGGGCGAGAAAACCATTTCTCGCCCGCATTTTTATGTGTAGTAAGGGGCTGTCGCATAGGCAGGCCCCCTGCAACAACGGTCATCCGCAAGCCTCTCTTGTGGTCATCCTTCGTCCCCATCCCCCTAAAACAGATATCGCGTGGGTCAACCCACGCGATATCTGTTTGCTTTATCGAAGGACATGCGGAAATCAATATCCTCACTCGGCGGGCAGGAATCCCACGCCTCATCGATCAACTCGTTGAGCTGGTCGACGGTGGGCGTCTCGATCCCGCGCTCACGCGCCATGCGCCGCGCGCAGTATTCAAACCACACATCGGTCAGTGAGGTCTCCCCCTCGCGGATGTCGTGATGTGGCTCGGCAAAGAAGGCGGCAAGGTAATCCAGCTCTCCGAGCTTCACCGCGGCATAGGCCGCAAAGATGCGCACACGGTCGATCTTGCGGCAGCTCTCCGGCAGCTCCTTGTAAAGCGACCAGATGCGCTCCCGCTTGCCAAGTCTTTTCAAAAAGCCCATGTACTCGGCCGCCAGCGCCCAGTCGTCAAAGGCACCCGGCATGGCAATGGCCTTTTCGTAGTATCCCTCGGCCGCCTCGTTATGATTCCTCTGCGATTCCAGCACCGCCAGATTGCGGTATACCCAGAAGGAGGGGCATTGCTCTAACGAAGCAAGCCAGGCTGCCTCGGCCGCTGCCGTGCGGCGGGCGATCTCGCCCTCGTCGTTATCCTTTTCAAACGCGTAGCCGGTAAAATCACAGCCCTCATACAGCGCGATGCCGTAATGCATCAGGCTGTACCAGGTGCGCCCGCCCTCGTTTGCAAGGCTCTTCTCCAGCAGGGGCAGCCATTTCTCGCTGACCATAAAGGAGGAGAGCATCTCTTTTTCGTCCTCGCGGGGCAAAACGCCCTCGGTCAGCAGGCAGTACCAAGGGTACTCTGCCCGCCCGATGGTATGGCGCGGGAAGCACAGATTGGTCGGCACGCGCCCATCTCCCATGCGCTCCATGCGCATGATCTCCAGTGCCCCAAAGCCGGAGCCAAGATGCACAAGACACCCCTCGCGAACAGGCAGATCGGCCAGGGCGGTCAGCCTTTCGTTCAGCGCACTCAGCTCGTCTGCGCTCATGCGCTCGTCAAGCGCCTTGCCAAAATAGGCGCAGGCGGCGTGGTAATCCTCATCATACAGCCGCTCGGGCGAGAGCTTGACACCCGAAAAGCATTGTGTCCACTCATAGCTGCTCTCGGCCGGGAAGAGCTTGTCATGCAGCTGGGAGCGGGCAATGCCCGCCTGCAGCTCGACATAGTAGCCGTTGCCCTTATCGGAAAGAAACTCCTGCCAATGCTTGCCCGCGTGGTGATTGCCCCAGCAGAACATCTTCTTACAGGAGAGCGGCGGGGTAGAACGCTCGTAAAAGACCAGCCCGTTTTCAAAGGCCGAGGCCTCCCAGGTGCAGGCGGCTTCATCCTTGGGCTGGATGAAGAAGTCAAAGCTGCGCGTGGCCTGCGAGGGGTAGGAGATATCGGCCCCCGGCATGGCGTTGATATTCGGCAGACGCTCGCCGTGCAGGCGGCCGCCGATAAAGGAGATGATCTCATCATCCGAGGCGAGCACGCGCGTTTTGCCGGTATCCGGCACGGCAATGTTCGTCCACCAGTAGATGGTGGTAGCCTGCTTGAATGGGTTGACGAGCCGCACATGGGTAATGAGATGTCGCGAGCCCTCCGGCAGGTGGAAGTCTACCTGCCAGAAAACGCCCTTTAACCGCTCAAACTCGTAGATGCGGAGAAAATCGTTGCCCTCCCCATCCTGCAGGATGGCGGTAAACACATTGTCACAGGTGGTATAGGTATGCCCCAGGTTGCCCACGTTCCATTCAATGCCGCCCGAGAGCCAGGCATTGCGAATGGCCAGGTTGCCCGGCTGAATGACCGGATTGCAGAAGAGCAGCTCTTCCCCGTTTTCTTTATCAAACAGGGAGTGCAGCCGCCCGCCGTACTCGGGCAGGAATTTGGCGCAGAGATATTCGTTTTCCAAGGTGAGGCACTTCAGCTTCAGCGGAATGCGCTTGCGCGAATAGCGATCCTGCGTCAGATAGGGCAGCACCTTGGCGGTCGCGCCAAGGCCCTCTCGCCACGCCTCGGGAAAGGAGTCGTCGGTTTGGCTGGCCGCGATCCTGCGCGGGCGGAAGGCAGGCAGGGGGTTTAGGCCCTCCAGCGGGGCGCCGTTGATTACCAAAACTTCGTTTTTGATCTTCATAGCGTGATCCTTTCGGAAAAACGGAGATTTCAGGCTCATTGTATCACGCCGCCATGCGCTTGTCAAGAGGCGGAATAGGTATCTTTTTACGATTTTTGTCGCAATCGTTGAGAATTTTTTGTGAAATTTGTCTTGCATGCAGGCGGGCTGTATGATATAATGAAGAAAAATCCCCCAAAAAAGGAGAACCATGATGAAAAAAACACATTGGCTACGCACCCTGCTCTCTCTCTTGCTGGTGCTTTGCACGGTCTTTACGCTGTGCGCCTGCCCGGCAGCCGAGAACCCGCAAGATGAGCCGAGCGAACCGAATGATCCGAGCGATCCGCAAGAGCCGGAAACGCCCGAGCTGCCTGCAGACGGCAAGCCGGTGCCCGACACCTATGCAGACGGCGCAGCGATCACCGGCGGCGGTGCCGCCATTGCCGAGGGCAGCTTTTGCCTGACCCCCACCGCCTATGACGAGAGCACGGCCGAGGAGATCAAGGCGATCGCCTTCTTCCGCGGTGCCGCGCGCGGCGAGGGGAAGGTCTTTCGCATTACCGACGGCAACCCGCTGACGATCGGCGGTACAGCCGGCCAAAGCTATGATGGCGAGGGCTCGATCCTCATCGCGCCGCAGGGCGTGGTGATCGACAACTGCCGCGAGGTCTCTCTTTCCAACCTGACCATCATCGGCTCGGTCACCGTGACCAATTCCATCGGCATCACGCTGGAGAAGGTGGAGATCGTGAGCACCGAGGTCGCGCTGACGACAGACGATGCCTCTACTGCCCTGCTCCTGCACGACTGCCGCCTGACCGGCAAGACCGCGCTTTCACTTGCCGCACCACAGAGTGCCGTTCTCAACAGCTATCTCGCCTTTACCGAAAAGGGGATCGTGGATACCTCGACCGAGGGCACGACCATCCGCAGCTGTATCCTGGAGGGCACGGGTGAGGGCATCCGCACCAAGGCATCTGAGGCGGCTATTCGCGGCAACACCATCAAGATGGCGACAGCCGATACCGCTATCCTTCTGGAGGGCGGCATGCTCAACACGCTGGTCGCGCTCAACGATATCACAGGCGCGCAAAGATCCATCGTGATCGGTGGGGTGAAGAATGTCTCTGTCGTGCTCAACCGCGATGTGCTGATTGAGGCAGAGGGCAACAGCAACCTCTACCTCATTGATAACAGCCTCGGCGGGCGCATTACCGCTAAGGACAACAACTATTTCATTGCCGACGGCAACAAATTCCCCGCAGACGAGTGGAGCCACTCCACCGT
>JAFTQX010000061.1 GCA_017462545.1 Clostridia bacterium | reverse complement strand
TTGCTACCTGGCCGACCATACGCTCGCCGGTCTTGGAAAAGCCAACGACAGACGCGGTGGTTCTTGCCCCTTCGGGGTTCGGAATAACGATAGGCTCGCCGCCCTCGAATACGGCGACACAAGAGTTGGTTGTACCGAGGTCAATACCAATAATTTTTCCCATAATTCATTTCTCCTTTTATATGAAAGCTTGATTTAACAAATTTAGTTTGCTACCTTGACCATCGCATCACGAATGGTCTTATCGCCGCGCCGGTAGCCGCGCTGCAGAACCTCTACGATCTCGCTCTCGCCGTAAGCTTCATCCTCAATATGCATCACGGCATTGTGCAGATTGGGGTCAAAGGGATCGCCGACCTTGGCGGTCTCCTCCACCTTCAATTTAGCAAACGCGGTCTCGGTCTGCTTAAGCGTCAGGGCAAGCCCCTCGGCAATCTTGGAGGGATCGCCCACCGCGCTTGCGCGCTCTAGGTTATCAATGATGGGCAGCAGCTCCTTTACCGTATCGGCAAGGGCATCGGCATACACGCCCTCACGCTCCTTTTGGGTGCGTTTGCGATAATTATCATACTCTGCCAGCATACGCAGGTATTTATCCTTGTATTCCGCCAGCTCCTTTTTGCAGGCATCCAGCTCTGCAAGGGTAGCGGCCAGGGCTGCCTTTTCAGCACTCTCGGTGCTCGCCTGCTGCTCTTCGGTCACGGGCGTCTCATTCTCAACGGCCGCATCCTGCTCTTTCTTTTTTGCCATAGCTGTTACCTCTACTTTCTTGAATTGCCGCCATCCTCACCGATGGCGTTGTCTATCCCCTCGGCCAACTGATTGAGTGTTTCAATGACCTTGGAATAGTTCATGCGACAGGGGCCGATGATGCCAATGGCACCAACCACATGCCCATCTCGCTTGACTTGTCGATATACCAGTGTGGAATTACTCATCACATCCACAGTATTCTCTTTGCCAATGTAAATATGCACGCCGTCATCGTCTGCGCCGGTCGCGATCAGATCCAAGAGATCGTCCTTTTTCTCAAACATGGTCAGCATATCCTTCATCCTGCCGACATCGGCATATTCGGGATATTCGAGCAGGTGATTGACGCCCTGCACCCGCACATCGCCACCGTCCATTTCGCTCATCGTCTCGTACACGGCGCGTACCAGCGGTGAAATGACCGGGGCGGCGACCCCTGCCTGCTTTTCAAGCGCGCAGATCACCGAGATCGTGATCTCCTCCGAGGTCAGACCAACCAAGCCGAGATTGAGAAGGCGCACAAGTGCCTCCTGCTGCTCCTCCCTCAGCTCATGCTCCAGGTGGATATACTTGGTTTTGACGGCACCGCCGTGGAACAGCATGACCAGCACGAAATTGCGCGTATCCACATACATGCTCTCATACCGCTCTACCCGCACGGTAGCCGGACGGGGCTTGATGGCAATGGAGGTGTAGTTGGTAAGCGAGGAGGCCAGACGCGAGGCATTGGAAAGGATCTCATCCAGCTCGTGCAGCTTATCGTGCAGGGTGCGGTTGATCGTCTCGATCTCGCTGTTCGTCATGCGGTAGCGCTCCAGCAACGCATCGACATAAAACCGGTAGCCAAGCTCGGAGGGCACGCGCCCGGCCGAGGTATGCGGCTGCTCAAGATAGCCAAGGGCCTCCAGCTCCGCCATTTCGTTGCGAATGGTAGCAGACGAGCAGGACAACTGCTTATCCTGTGCCAGATACTTGGAGCCAACAGGCTCACCATCGGCGATATGCGCTTCAATAATTGCCTGCAGGATCTTGATTTTTCGATCACTTAAGCCGTGTTCCATGAAGTTTTACCGCCTCCGTTTCTTGTTTGACCTTCTCGAATTAGCACTTGACGATCGCGAGTGCTAATTTCTGATAATAGAGTACCACTACTTTGGCAAAATGTCAAGGGGTATTGCAAAAAATCTTATGAATTTTTCGTGAACGTGTATGGTTTTTGGTCGCAAACCGACCGCAGATGCGAAAAAACACTTGACATTTCGGGAGTTTTCATATATAATGTAGGTTGTATAAGTATTAAATCCTTCCGTGCGCCTGCGCGGTGATCCCTTTTAATATTTGTATTCAATCAAATTTTCAAAAAGAAAAAAGAACAAGGAGGTGTACAACATGCCATTTCTTTATGCCGGAATCGGCGCCGCTATTGGCGTGATCGTGGGCGTGGTCATTGGTATCCTTTACCGTAAAAAGGTTGCCGAAAAGGCCATTGGCTCTGCGGAAGAGCAGGCCAAAAAGATCGTCAACGATGCCATGCACGATGCCGAAGCAAAAAAGAAGGAAGCTCTGCTTGAGGCAAAGGAAGAGATTCTGACCCTTAAGAATGAAACAGAGAACGAATTGAAGGAGCGCCGCAAGGAAGTCTCCCGTCAAGAACGTCGCATTGCGCAAAAGGAAGAAAACATTGATGCCAAGATGGCCAACCTCGACCAAAAGGAGGCCGCCCTTGGTGACAAGCAAAAGCAGCTTGATGAGCTGAAGGGTGAAATTGAGGAAACACTCCGCAAGGAGATCCTGACGTTGGAGAAGATCTCCGGCACGACCACCGAAGAGGCCAAGGAGATGCTGCTTGCCCGTGCAGAAAGCGAGATCGCACACGAGACCGCGCTCAAGCTCTCCGAGTATGAAGCACGCTTCAAGGAGGAGGCAGACAATAAGGCAAAGGACATTCTGTCTCTTGCCATTCAGCGCTGCGCCGCTGACCACGTCAGCGAGGTAGCCATCTCGGTCGTTTCTCTCCCCAATGAGGAAATGAAGGGCCGTATCATCGGCCGTGAGGGCCGTAACATCCGCACCATTGAGACCATGACCGGTGTGGAGCTGATTATTGACGACACGCCCGAGGTCATCACGATCTCCGGCTTTGATCCCATCCGCCGTGAGGTTGCGCGTCTCGCCCTTGAGAAGCTGATCTCCGATGGCCGTATCCACCCCGCCCGTATCGAGGAGATGGTGGAAAAGGCGCAGCGCGATGTGGAAAATTCCATCAAGCAGGCCGGCGAGAAGGCAATCTTCGAGACCGGCGTGCACGGCATTAACCCCGAGGTGATCAAGCTGCTCGGCCGTCTCAAGTACCGTACCAGCTACGGTCAGAACGTGCTTCGCCACTCGATCGAGGTTTCGCTGCTCAGCGGTATGCTGGCAGACGAGCTTGGTGTAGACAGCACGCTGGCAAAGCGCGCAGGTCTGCTGCATGATATCGGTAAGGCGCTGACGCAGGAGGCTGAGGGCTCGCACGTTCAGCTTGGCGTTGAGGTAGCACAGAAGTACCACGAGAACAAGGATGTCATTCACGCCATTGAAGCGCACCACGGCGACGTGGAGGCGCGCAGCGTGGTTGCCTTTATCGTGCAAGCGGCAGATGCGATCTCCGCAGCACGCCCGGGCGCACGCCGTGAGAACGTAGAAAACTACATCAAGCGTCTGCAGAAGCTGGAGGAGCTGGCCAACGAGTTCAACGGCGTTGATAAGTCCTTTGCGATACAGGCAGGCCGCGAGATCCGTATTATGGTCAAGCCCGAGGTCATCAGCGATGACCAGATGAAGCTGCTGGCGCATGATATTGCCCAGAAGATCGAAGGGGAGCTGGAATACCCCGGTCAGATCAAGGTCAACCTGATCCGCGAGAGCCGCATCATCGATTACGCAAAATAAGATTGGGCTGTCGCATTTCGGCATAACCGTAAACAAAAATGGGTGGAAATTCATTTTCTGCCCATTCTTTGATTGTAGGAGTTTTTCTTCTACATGTTTCAAGGTGGAAAACCGGCGGTTTTCTTCATTATATTTTCATTTTTGTTTACGATCTCCGTTTTCCCCCCTCGACGTATAAAATACGCCTGTCGGGTGGAAAACGAAGATTTCTGCTCAAAATCCGACGAGCCCTCCCCTTTATTATATGTAGAAAACCGAAGATATTCGGATAGAACGGAAAAACACCATGAGAATTTTGACACTTGGCGATGTGACCGACCCCCGCGCCATCGACTATCTCGCTGCCCATCTATGGGCATTCAGAAAAGATAAAAAGATCGATTTTACCGTGCTCAATGCCGAGAATGCAGGCTTTATCGTCGGCCCCTCACCGGAGGATGCTGTGCGCCTCTTGGATGCGGGAGCGGACGTGTTGACGGGCGGCAACCACACGCTGCAGAAAAAATCGCTGCACGCGATGCTGGATAGTGATGCGCGCCTGCTGCGCCCGGCCAACTACCCGGCCGAGGTGCCCGGCGTGGGCTATACCATCCTGCCGGCAAACGGCTACCGCATGCTGGTGATGAACGCCATCGGCCGTGTGGAGATGGAGCCGATGGACTGTCCCTTCCGCGCAGTAGACCGCATTCTTGCGCGTGAGGAGGGGAATTACGATTTTTCGATCCTTGATTTTCATGCCGAGGCAACCGGTGAGAAGGTAGGCATGGGGCGATATCTCGACGGGCGCGTGAGCATCGTGTTTGGCACGCATACGCATGTACCGACCGCCGATGAGCAGATCCTGCCGCACGGCACAGGGTATATCACCGATGTGGGCATGTGCGGCATCCGCGAGGGCGTGCTCGGCATCTCGGCTGAGACCATTTTGCAGCGGTTTCTTACCCGCCTGCCCGAGCGGCACCAGCCGGCCGACGGCGAGGTGCGCGCCCAGGGCGCGATCTTTACACTTGACGAGGGCAGCGGCCGTGTAACGGCTGTCGAGCGCGTGACGTTTTAGGGATCGCATTTGGCATCCAAGCAAAGCAAAGGCTTGCAAGGGGTTTCCTTGCAAGCCTTGTTTTTTATGAAAACGGTGTCGTTCAGCACGCAAACTGCACGGCAGGCAGCCCCTCGCCATTAAAGAGGTGCATCACCGAAAAGGGCTCCATGCCCAGCTCGGCACCCGTGATCTCTCCTATATCAGCCGTGGCGACCAGCGTCTCGCCCTCCAGGCGGCAGGTCGCGAGGTGCTTTTTCCCTTCTCCGTCAAGGAGATAGAGATTATCGATCTCGCCGTCCGTTATCAGCCCGCCCTCGGCATGGTCAAAGGTAAAGCGGGCGGTATTGCCGTCATAAGCGGCGCTTTTCAGCACGGGGCCAAGATAGGGCACATCCGTCTCGCCAAAGACGGTGTGGCGCACAGCGCGTACCAGCCGCTCTGCGATCTCTTCCTTATGCGAGGGGTGAATCTGCGTTTCTTCCCCCACGTCGCCGGCGGTGACGGTAGCAAGGCCGGGGGTGATCTCACCGGCCTTCATCTGCGCCTGACGAATCAACCCACTTGAGGCGCTGGTGCCGAACGGCGCAATCTGCACCTGCACGAAGGGAATATCGTCCATAAACGTCTCGCGGAAGCATTCGACAAACAGCTTCATCAGCGCGGCAAAGAAGGTCGCCTCCTCATAGCCGTTGTTGCTCTCCCCTTGGTACCAGAGCACCGCGCGCATCGAAAGTGGGGCAAGCCGCTTGATCATAAAATCATAGAGCATGCCGTCTGCGCCCCACACGGGGTACAGACGCTGATTGGCGGCGTGCTGATTGGAATAATGCCGCCCCATTTCGGTCGCAAGCAGTCGCTCTCGCGGAAGAAAGCTTTGCAGGATCGCTGCCCCCTGATAAGCGGTCACAATACCAACAGCCACGCCCTTGAGGTCTGCCCACTTGGTAGCAAACATCCAAGAAAGGGCGGACATGGCGGGGGCATTTTCAGCAGTCGCGACAACCCAATTCGCACCGTACCGCTCACCACGCTCGGGACGCTGGGCGGTGTAATAGCGCACGGTGGGATGGTCGGTAATGCCGTCTCGCGGCGGTACGACCTCGGAGAGCTTCATCTGCATATTCGACTGCCCACCGGCGAGGAAGACCTCGCCGATCATGATATCGGTCAGCGTTTTCTGCTCGCCATCCAAGCTCACCTGCATCTCATACGGGCCGCCTGCCGGGTATGACGGCAGCGTCAGACAAAAATCCCCGCCCGCGTTATCTGCCTCATAGGTCTTGCCAAGAAAGGTGATGGCGATATGCCCCGCGCCCATGCCAAAGATGCGAATGGGCTTTTCACTCTGGAGCACCATGTGGTCGGAAAACAAATTATGCAAGATCATGTCTTTTTTCTCCTTTTATTTCGTGCCGGTAGAGCCGAAGCCGCCCGTGCCGCGCTGCGTGTCGGAAAGCTCGTCGCACTCCTCTAAATCGACCTGCAAAAAGGGTGTGATCACCAGTTGGGCGATCCGTTCACCGCTTTCCACCGTCTGCAAAACGGCCGATTGATTATAGAGCGCCACCATGATCTCGCCGCGATAATCGGCATCAATCACGCCCACCTTGTTGGCAGGAGCAAGACCGCGCTTGGTAGCCAGACCGCTGCGGGCATAGATCAGCCCCACATATCCCTCAGGGATCTCCAACGCGATGCCGGTATGCACCAGCACGGTCTGCCCCGGCTCGATCGTCAGGGGCGAATCACAAAGCGCGTACAGGTCAGCCCCTGCGGCATAGGGTGTGCCATAGGTTGGCACGGCTGCGCGAGAATCCAGCTTTTTAAAACGGACGGTTGCTTTCATAAACCCACCTCACATGCTTTTTTTCCATTATACCGCAAATAAAATCAAAAAGGAAGTCTTTTTGCAGAAAAAGGCGTTTTCCCTTGACAGAAAAGCGATTATTGAGTATAATAAAACTACCAAATACACCACGGAGGATTGCAATGCAAGCAAAGATTTCTCTTGCCGGAGACTTGGGCAGCGGCAAAAGCACCGTCGCCAAAATTTTGACCGAACGACTGGGAATGGAATACTATTCTACCGGCACCATCTGCCGCGCGGTGGCCGCACGCCACAACATGACTGTGGTAGAAATGAATCAATATATGGAGACCCACCCCGAACTTGACCACGAGATTGATGACGGCCTCAAGGCTCTTTCAGAGGATGACCGTCCTCTGCTGATCGATTCTCGCATGGCCTGGCACTTTGTACGCGGAACCTTTCGCGTTTATCTGTCTACCGAGACGGCAGTCAGCGCCGCGCGTATCTTTGGCGCAGGCCGTGCCGAGGAGCATTTTGCAACGGTAGAGGAGACCGAGCAGAACATTCGCACGCGCCGCGAAAGCGAGAAAAAGCGGTATATGGACCTTTACGGCGTGAACAACAAGGATCTTTTCAACTATGATCTGGTGCTGGATACCACCTATGCCTCGCCCGATGAAATTGCTGATTGCCTGTGTGACGCCTTTGCCGCATGGCAGCGTGACCCTGCCGCACGCATCTGCTACCTCTCTCCCCTGCGGCTCTACTACCCCGCCGAGCGTGAGGAGGGGGAGACCCGCCCCGACCTGCTGGCCGAACGCATTGAGGCCGGTGAGCGGCCGCTGGTGGATGTGCAGTTTGACGGTGACCGCTTCTGTGTAGCGAGCGACCCGGACGTGGCCCTCGGCTATTCGCTTTCCTCTCTCCCCTTTGTGCCCTGCCGCCTGCTGCCGGGTGCGCCCACGGGCGAATTTGTCCGTATGAGCGACACACTGTAACAGAATAGGAAAACACCATACACACCCCCACAAAAAGGAGGCGCTATGATGAAAAAGAAGATTTGGATCCCGCTACTCGTTGTGATTGCCGTCCTACTGGTGGCCGGCACGGTGCTGGCCATTTGGCTACTGATGCCGAAAAAGCTGACCAAGGAAAGGCTAATCAGCACGGTGAATCAAACAGTCGCGCTGCTGGGCGAGGGGATCCCCCTCAACCAGGAGAGCCCCTATGCCCGCTTGGAAGAATGGCTTGCCGACCGCGAAATGGGCATTACCTGCCGTGCAGAGCACAAGTTAGACAAAGAGCGCATAGATAAAAAATGGGACTGCAAAATTTCGCTGAAGGACGGCAATGTGTACGTTCAGCAAAGCATTTTCAATTACGATTTCCTTTCATCTTCCATAAACAAGATTTACTCGTTACGGAGCAATTTGTTTACTTCCGTTCAGCCGAAAGACGACAATAGCGTTTTCGCAGCAGAAATAACGGAATTGAATGATCCGGATGTACCGAGCCACCTGCAGCTTGACCTGCCCGCCATGACCGAGGAGGATGTAACCGAGGGCGAGGGCGAGCTGATCATTGGCAACGACTACATCAGCCGTTTTCTGATAGCCGTTGTAAACGGCATGCCGAGTGAAACGATTGACGCCACAACACTTAGCGCCATCAAGACCGCCATCCCCGGTGTAATCGAAAATCTCGGCCTGCGCGCGGCAATCAAAACAGACGGTGATTTCCTGTATGCCGTTTCCCTCTCCTTTGCCGCCAACGAGGAACTGCGGACCATGCTGCAGCTGCCGACCGATGCTGACCTGAGCGGCGAGCTGCTTTTCACCGTCAAGAGCAAGGAGGAGAGCACGCTCTTCCTTTCCCTTTCTATGGCCGATCGGCTATCGGCGGAGTTGAGCACGCAGACCTTCTATGCACACGGCAAGCCGCAAACCTGTCACCTGTCCCTTGATATGTTTGTCAAGGAGGGCTTTGCCAACACCTCCTATCACGCATTTGAGGGCACGGCAAAGGCTTTGACCTTTTATGCAGATGAAAGCACGAGTGTTACTGCTACCATCGACCTCTCAACCCTTGGCAAGGAGGAGCGACTACCGCCGTTGGAGGGTAGCCTTTCCACTACGCGTGAGCTGGCCCGTATTTTTGTAAACGGCGAAGAGACCTCCTACAATGACCTACCGCGCAATTTGAAGGATAGCATTGACGCTTCACTTGTAAAAAAGGAACGAGCATCCGTTACCGTCACGCATGAAGAAGAACAACTTGACACGATAACGTGGTCCTCCAACATCAAAAACATCCCGTGGACGGCTGCCAAGATCACCGTCTGCTGGAATGAAGCACCTGCCCCTATCACGCTGCCGGAAAATCATTTGAACGTGTTGGAGAACCCGCAACCGTATGCTACCACGGCCAATGATATCCACAAATTTCTTGTCAATGCAGGAGCACTGGACCATGTTACCGGCAATTCTGCTGTCTATCGTATGGACGATCTTTTCCTGATTGTGACTGTATCCAAAATTGGCGAGGGAGAAAACAGGACAACAAAATGCTCCTTTACCGTTTCTGACTATATGCCAGGCGGCCACGATGAAGTTATATTCAAAAACGGCAATTACACATTCGCCTATCTTGATGCTATTAATTAAAAGGAGATATACTCATGAAAAAACTACTTTGTATGCTACTCGTGCTGGTCATGTGCTTTGCTTGCCTTGCCGGCTGCTTTGAGGAAGTGCCGAACGACAACACTCCCGGCGGCGAAAACAGCGGCGAAAACAGCGGCGAGACCGGTGGTGAGACCGGTGGTGAAACCGGTGGAGAAACCGGCGGCGAGGGTACCAAGCCGCTGACGGCTACCGACATTGTGGCCAACGCCAACGCAAGCATCACCAAGCTCAACGAGCTCGATCCTTCCGAGATCAAGCCGGATGAGGTGCTGGGAGAAGCCTTCTCGATTGAGGAGCTTGTACAGCAGCTGAAGGAGCGGGAGGGACAGCTTCATATCACAGCGCAGACCCCCGATGTACCTGATAGAGAGATCCTGTTCTCGCTGAAGAACGGTGAGGTCTATATCATCACGGAAGGCGAAGACGGCCACCTCTTGATGGAGGATGATATGTTTATCCTCCTTCACAATGGCAAGGACGGCTATGATGCACAATACCTCTCTCTTGCCACCCTGCTTGAAAGATTTTCCCTCTTCCCCACAGGCGGTGGCGCAGGGATGGAGGATGTCTCCCTTCCCGCGATCGATTTTGATCTTCCCCTGATGACGGAGGAGGATATCGCCGTAGACGGCAATACCTTTACCATCAAAAACAGCTACATTACCAACGTTGCCAAGGCACTGCTCAGCAGCCTGCCCGAGGACGCCATCGATGCCGAAATGCTGGCCTCTATCAGAACGATGCTGCCCGGCATGATCGACAACCTCGGTCTCAAGATCTCGATGCAGGTCAAGGGCACGGCGATCGTTGGGTTCTCGATCTCAATTGACGCAAATGAGGATTTTTGTACCACGCTCGGCATCCCCGCCCAAACGACCATCAAGGGCTGCTACGCCATTACCCTGTCGGATGACGGCCAAAACGTTACCGGATTGGTAATCGAGGCAGAGATCAGCGATATGATCGACATGGCCGTTAACCTGACCGCCACCTATCAGGAAGACACCCTGACGACCATGGCTCTGACAGTAGATGCCGTTGCATTTGATAATACGCGCTATTACGATTGGGACGAGACGTATAACGAAGAAACCGAAAGCTGGGACTATGTCAACAAGGAATTGAAGGCTGACATGGTTCTTGATATCGACTTTACCGTTGATCTGACGGCCCTTGACAGTGACGTTGCACCGAATGCTCGCCTTGTGACCGGCTCGTTTGGCATTTCTTATGAGAATGCAACGATATACCTGGACGATATGCCTGTCTCTACCCCCAATGAGTATGATGCTGGTTTGCTGGCCATGTTTACTGAGCCTGTAGCAATTGAAGTCTCCTCTTCCGTGACCGCCGCCACCGAAAACACCATCCGCATTGAAGTTGGTAAGCAGGTCTTTGAGATCGCTATCAATCTGTACAGAGCCAATCAGTTTGAAGAGCATCCCGCAACCACCAAGCCGCTGATTGAAAAGGCGAATGACTTTATCGCGATCGCCGATGATATTTTTGCCGCCCTGCAGGAATACGAGGAGCTGCCCATCATCGGTTCGTATATCTGCTATGAGGATTTCTATTTTGTCACCGAGGATGGCTACACCTTCGATATCTACTACCATGGCGAGGGCGAGGGCAACTTCGCAGTGCTCCAAGGCACGCTTTCCGATACAGAATCCAGCACGGAGATCGTTTACGAGGACGGCAAATACATCTTTAAGCTCGACGAAGAGGAGCCCGAAATGGGCGGCGGTCAAGGAAACGTAGACATTGCATTCCCGTATGACGCAGAATGGACTTGCTATCCCATTGTGGGCAGCGATGAATACGGCAACATCCTGACCGATGAGAACGGTATCATTCTGACAGAGGATGAGGCTGCAGACCTGATTGCCCTGCTCTCCTCGTACGAGTGGGTTGAAAGCCTTCTGACCTACTATACCGATTCGGATTATGTGGCTTATATCGACAATTGGGAAACCGCACCCTATGAGGTTTCTTATGATGCAGATGCCGGCATCGTGATGCTTTGGATGTACGATCTTGAGGCACAGCTGACCGCCGAGCAGCAGGAAGAGCTGGATGCGCTGATCGCCGAGATCACCGCGGAATAATACAAGAAGAAAAGCACCCGCAAGGGTGTTTTTCTTCTTTTGTGCCTTGACTTTTACAGCGGGGTGTACTATAATGACTGTAGGCATTTTGCAGGAGGAAGACACATGGCACAAGCAATCACAAAGAAAAAATACGAGGTCGATCTGACAGAGGGTTCTCTGTTCGGAAAAATTCTCGCCTTTGCCATTCCCATGATGCTTTCCAGCATCCTGCAGTCACTTTACAACGCCGCTGACATCATTGTGGTTGGCCGTTTTGCGGGGCCGCAGCCGCTTGCTGCTGTAGGTGCCACCGGCGTGCTGATCGGTCTGTTTGTCAACCTGTTTATTGCGCTCTCGGTCGGCACCAGCGTAACGGTATCGGTGGCAATCGGTGCCAAGAACAAGGAACGTATTCACCGCTTGGTACATACCAGCATCGCGCTCTCGCTTTTTTGCGGCGTGCTGATTACCGTTGTTGGCATACTGGGCTCGCGCACCATGCTTGTCTGGATGGATACACCTGCCGAGATCATGGATATGGCCGTCAAATATATGCAGATCTATTTTGCCGGCTCGATCTTCTCCCTGTTTTACAACTTCGGCGCTGCCGTGCTGCGTGCGGCAGGTGACTCTCGCCGCCCGCTCTATTTTCTTGCTGTTTCGGGCGCGCTGAACGTGGGACTGAATTTGTTTTTCGTGATCAAGCTCGGCATGGCTGCCGACGGCGTGGCGCTGGCCACAGTCGCTTCTCAATTTCTTTCCGCCCTGCTGGTGCTGATCACACTGCTGCGCACGCCGGGCGATTGCCGTTTTTCCTTCCGCCATATGCGCTTTTATCGCAAAGAAACGCTGGATATTCTAAAAACCGGCCTGCCCGCCGGTATCCAAAGCGTTGTGTTCAACATTTCCAACTCGCTCATTCAAAAAGCTGTCAATTCGTTTGACACGCTGGCCATTGCGGGCAACACGGCCGCCGGCAATTTAGATGGCTTTGTATATACTGCCATGTATTCCATGCATGCCACCGCTGTTACCGCCGTGGGGCAGAACGTAGGGGCAAAAAAATATCGGTCTATCAATAAGATCGTTGGCATTTGCTTGCTGCTGGTCACCCTGATCGGCCTGGCGGTTGGCGGCCTTCTGCTCCTGTTTGCCGAGCCGCTGCTCTCGCTCTACCTACCGGACACACCGGAGGCGATCGAATACGCCTTGATTCGTATGTCTATTACCACCGCCACCTATTTCCTGTGCGGCTGGATGGATACCATCGTTGGCTGCAGCCGCGGCATGGGTAACACGCTGGTACCCATGATCGTATCGATCGTGGGGGTTTGCGGCATCCGCCTTGGTTGGCTTTATACCGTGTTTGCCGCTATCCCGACCATGCAAATGCTATATTTTTCTTACACCGCCTCCTGGGCGGTGACCGCCGTATTGCAGCTGTGCCTCTTTATATGGCTGAAACGCCGCCTTGTGCGCCGCGCCGCGCCGGCACAGGAATCGCCACAAAATACGACCTAAAAGGAGTTTACCATGACCGCGAGAGAAGAATTTATCAAGATCTATCAAGAGAACATCCACCGCGAGGGGGCTGACAAGCTGCTCGAATACCTCGATTCCCCCGCCTCGGACTTCTTTACCGCCCCCGCCAGCACGCGCTACCACGGCTCGCGCGAGGGAGGGCTTTGCGAGCACAGCATCAACGTATACAAGTGCCTCAAAAGCTATCTCGCCCGCCCGGAGGTGGCTGCCGAATACGGCCTCAGCTATAACGAGGAGACGGTGGCGATCGCCGCCCTGCTGCACGACATCTGCAAGGTCAACTGCTACAAGGTCAGCCAGCGCAATGTCAAAGGGCCGGATGGCAGATGGCAGAGCGTGCCCTACTATGAGTTTGACGATCAGCTGCCCTACGGGCACGGAGAAAAGTCCGTCTATATCGCGAGCGGTTATATGCGCCTGACGCGAGAAGAGGCATTTGCTATTCGCTACCACATGGGCTTCTCTACAGAAATGGATGCCCGCAACGTGGGCAATGCCTTTGCCGCCTACCCGCTTGCCATTGCGCTGTATATTGCGGATATGGAGGCCACCTACTTCGTGGACGATAAAAAAGCATAAAAGAGAGAGCAGGCTTGCATAAAGCCTGCTCTCTCTTTGATCACACTGTCTTGGTTGCTTTTTTACTTCTCTTTTTGCCGCTGCCCTTTTTCTTGACGCGTGCTTCCTCCTCGGCGTGGAATTCCGCCTCGGCCTCCGCGCGGCGACGCGCCATATTGGCATCATCCTTCAGAATGAGATGGGCGATCACCGTCTCGGCTGCCAGGCGCGCAGCACACGCCTGCTGGGCAAGATCAAGTGCAAGCTCGGTCAGCTCGGCCGTGTCCGGCTCCTCTGACAAGGTAGAAATCTGCTCCTCTACATGCAAAAGGCATTCCCGCTGCAGCGAAACAAAGCGCTGATAGGCATCGCTCCCGCCCTCCTGCTCGGTCAAAAAGTAGATCAAGGCGGCTGAGTCGGTAATCGAGAGATTCCCCTTCAGCGAGCAGAGCATGTACAGCGCGGCAAGCTGCTCGCGGCTGTATTTTTTTCGTTTTGGGCGCGAAATGTGGCCGCTTTTGACGTAATTGTTGATCATGCTGGGGGTGAGTGGGGCCTCATCTCTGCCCATGGTAAAGGGCGAGAGCTTTCGGTTGAGCAGGCTGGTCACCTGATCCATGTAGAGCCCGATATCGGGCAGCTCATCCCAGTCAGCCGGATCGAGGTGCGCAATAAGCGCTGCCAACTTTTTCAAATTGTTATCCTCTGTCATGCTTATCCGCCCCCTTCCATGGGTATACTTTATGTTGTATTGTACCATACCTTGTTGAGCAAGTCAAGAAAAAGTGCAAAAAAACAAAAGGAAAAAAGTTGCCTATGCCCCGTTATACCACCATTCTTTCCCTGCGCTTTCCGCTGGTCAGCAAAGAAGACGCGCTGGCCATCGCGCACGCCCTAATCGCGGCGCGCCGCCCGTCTGCCATCTACACCCCCAATGCTGAAATCGCCATGCGTGCCGCCCGCTCACCCGCCTTTTTGGACACGCTGAATCGCGCCGATCTGCTACTGCCGGACGGCATTGGCATCAGCCTGGCGGCAAAGCGACAGGGCGTCACGCTGCCGCGTCTGCCCGGTATCGACTTTGCCGAGGCGCTGCTGGCCACCGCCCCTCGCCCGTACCGCCTCTTTCTGCTGGGGGCACGCCCCGGCATCGCCGTGACTGCCGGACGCATGCTTTCTCGCCGCTACCCACATATCACGATCTGTGGCTGCCAGGATGGCTACTATGCGCCCGATATGGCACATGCCGTAGCAACGGCTATCCGGGCTGCCGAGCCGGATCTGCTTTTTGTCTGCCTTGGCTCGCCGCGGCAGGAGGAGTGGATCGCCGTACACCGTCCCCCCTGCCTTGCCATTGGTCTTGGCGGCGCGTTTGACGTATGGAGCGGCGCAGTGAGACGCGCACCGCGCGCCGTGCAAAGCGCGGGCATGGAGTGGCTATGGCGCACACTGCGTCAGCCCTCACGTCTTTCGCGTCTGCCCGCGCTTGCCGCCTTTTCGGCGCGCGTATTGCTCTCCCCACGCGCCGAACGCGTGGAAAATTGTCAAAAAGAGAGGTAAATTTACCCTCTTATCCTGTATGAAATTACAAAAGTGGGAATTATTTAACAAACCTCTTGCAAGTTGGCGCAGTTTGTGCTATAATAGAGGATGGTGAAGAGTGAAACGCTCTTTTCACAAACAAGGTATCAAAAAAAATAAAAAATACACGGAGGACACAAACATGGCAGTTAAAGTTGCGATCAACGGCTTTGGCCGTATCGGCCGTCTGGCATTCCGTCAGATGTTCAACGCAGAGGGTTATGAGATCGTTGCCATCAACGACCTGACCAGCCCCAAGATGCTCGCTCACCTTCTCAAGTACGATTCCGCACAGGGCAAGTACGCTCTGGCTGATACCGTTACCGCAGGCGAGGACAGCATCACCGTAGATGGTAAGACCATCAAGATCTACGCAGAGAAGGACGCTGCAAATCTCCCCTGGGGTGAGATCGGCGTTGACGTTGTACTCGAGTGCACCGGCTTCTACACCTCGAAGGAGAAGTCCATGGCTCACATCAACGCAGGCGCGAAGAAGGTTGTTATCTCCGCTCCCGCAGGTAAGGATCTGAAGACCATCGTTTACTCTGTAAACGAGAACACCCTGACCAAGGATGACCAGATCATTTCTGCTGCATCCTGCACCACCAACTGCCTGGCTCCCATGGCTAAGGCTCTCAACGACTATGCTCCCATCCAGAGCGGTATCATGACCAC